>NZ_JBHYVB010000086.1:0-35937 GCF_042750115.1 Streptomyces sp. NPDC059455 | reverse complement strand
TTTTAATTTACGGGCCCACACAGATATATACACCTAAATTTTGGTGGGCCGCTTCTTTTTTTTATACGAGACAGGCCCCCATCTGTGTGTGTCGAACCGGACCCGCTCGGGGCCCCGGTCGACACCGAACCCGCGGCCCCGAGCGGTCCAAGGAGAGTCATGCTCACACCCCTCAGTCTCCTCGGTCTCGAAGAGGCATATCTGGCCTTATTGAGGCTGGTATCCGAGGACCACGATCACCGTATCTCTGCCCGTGGCAACGACGCCCGCGAAGTGATCGGCGCGAGTTTCCGCTTGTCGGACCCGCGCCGGCGACTACTCTTCCTGGCCGAGCGCAAGGTGAATCCGATCTTCCATTTCGCCGAAGCACTCTGGTACCTGGCCGGCCGCCGGGACCTGGAGATGATCGGCTACTACGCACCGTCCATGCGCTCCAGCTCACGGGACGGCATCCATCTGGGCGGGTCCGCGTACGGCCACACGATCTTCAACCCGGCCGACGGCGACACGCTGTCACCCTTCGACCGCGTCTTGGAACTGCTCCGTAGCGAACAGGACAGCAAGCGGGGTTACATTCCCGTCTTCGCCGCTGACGAGCTGACGATCAGTGACAACCCGGATATGGCGTGCCTCGCCGGGCTGCACTTGTTGGTGCGGGACGGGCGACTGCACATGGTGTGCTACATGCGAGCCAACGATCTCGACTGTGGCCTGCTCTCCGACGTTTTCAGCTTTACCATGCTTCAGGAGTTCGCAGCCGTCCAGCTCGGCCTGAAGATGGGCTCCTACACCCATTTCATCGGCTCGGCCCACATCTGCGACCGCAATGCCGAGCGTGTCCACCGCGTCCTCGTGGAAGCCGTTACCCGGGCCGCACCAATCCAGTTCCCGTTCCCGGCGATGCCGACGAGCACCACCGCAGCGACCGTGGCACGTGTCCTCGAGCACGAGGAGGCCCTACGTACGAACAAGGCCCACTACAGCGCGGCGCACATCCAGGCATCGGGTCTTGATCCCTACTGGCAACAGGTCCTGTTGCTGTTTGAGGTCTATCGACAGATCCAGCACGACCACATCGACACGGTGAACCCCGATGCCCTCAATGCTCTGGACCCGGGCCTTCGGTGGCTCGTCGGCCACCGCTGGTCCGCATGCGCTGCCGCCCTGGACGGAGGCGAGCAGTGAGCCGGAAGCCGCCGAGCGGGGTCGTAGTGGAAGGGATCGACTTCGCCCGCTGGGCGGTCATCCTGTGCAAGCCCGACGCGGTTGAGCGGGGCCTGGTGGATGCCGTTCTGGACCGGATCCAGGCGGCCCAGTTCGCGGTGTCGGATCGGCTCGACCTCACCGCACAAGCCTGGCAAGCGCATGTCCACTACTGGGACTTGCTGGTGGACGCCGACTGGTTCCCCGACCGTGACATCCCTGCCTGCCTGGACGCGGAGTACGCCAACCGCCCCGTCACCGTGGCACTCGCCCATGGAGAACCGGGCGTGCATCACCGCCTTCGCCAGCTCCTGGGACACTTCGACCCCACCCGGGCCGCGCCCGGCACCATCCGCGGCGACCTCGGCAATGACAGCCTGACGGCAGCGCTGGCCGAGCGGCGCCTGGTCCGCAATCTCGTACACACCAGTGACGACCCGGACGCCGCCCGCCGCGACTTCGGCACCTGGTACGGCGCCCGCCACCGCGCTCTGCTCTCCCCGCCGTTTGCCCCGCACCAGCGCACATCCGTCGAGACGTAACGCCCAATCCCTCGAACTGGAGGCACCATGAGCGAGCCGTGCAAGCAACGCCCCTTACCAATCCTCGCCAGGGAAGAGATCGGGGAGCTGAAGCCCGCACTGGCGGATGTGATCGAGTACCGCAAGTCCGGACTCTCCCTGAACTGGATCATCGGCTGCCCGCTGGACTGCGGGTACTGCATCCGCCACACCTTCGCCAACTTCCAGATGAAGATCCCCCGTCGGCTGATGAGCGACGAAGAGGCGGTCACCGCGCTCGTGGAGCACGCGTACTTCCGGCCGCACACCACGCCGCTCCAGCTCCTGAACCGGGCGACCGACCCGATGCTGCCGGGCGTCAAGCCGCACCTGTTCACTGTGCTGCGGCACCTGGACGCACTGGGCCTGACCAACCACGTGCTGGTCATCACCCGCTGGCGCGTTGGCGCGGAGGACTGCGCGGTCCTCAACAGCTTCGAGAACCTGCGGCTGACTGTGCTGGTCAGCCACTCCGGCATCGACCATGAGGCCATCGAGCCGGTGGACTCCCAGATCGCAGCCGAGAGTCTGCGCACCCTGTACGAACATGCCGAGCGGTACCGCACCATCCTGTACTGGCGGCCGATCGTTCCCGGTCTCAACGACTCCGACGCCCACCTGAAACAGGTGCGCGAGTTGTCCCGGCACGCGCACGCCACCGTCTTCACCGGCCTGTTCTACCGTCAGGAGATCGCCGCCTACTACGAGGCGCACGGGCTGCCCACGCCGTACGAGGGCACCGCCCGGCGCAAGATCCTCCCCGAGGTGGCCGAGCGGCGGGTGCTCGATGCCTTCCGCACCCTCGAGGACGTCTCCGCCCCGTGGGGAGCGTTGTTCCGCAAGACGAGCTGCGGCGTGGCTTACGCCCACGGAGAGGCCGACTACAACGGCCACTACGGCGTCCGCGAGCTGTGCGACATCTGCCCGGAAAAGCAGCTCGCTCTGTGCCACGCGGCCTGGATCAAGCCCGATCTCGCGGACGTCACCGAAAGCGCCCGAGCCCTTGGCGCGACCGGACCCGTTGAGATCAGTGACCGGGCCATCGTCGTGGAGGGTCTGGACGAGCCGCCGCGCTACTACCTCCAGCACGGCTACGGCTACCAGTGCCACGACCGCGAGAAGCCTCACCACTACCGCCAGCACGGCCGTGCCCCCATCGGCTGGCCGACGGAGAACGGAACACCCGCACCATGAACTTCGCCACCTGGCCCGCACTGCTCGTCGTGGACGTCGAAGGCAACGGCGCCAACCCGCCCGACCTGGTCGAGGTGGCTGCCCTTCCCGTTCGCGACGGCGGGCCGGACACCAGCACGGCCGGGGCGTGGCTCATCCGCCCGCCCCGGCCCATCACTCCCCGCGCCGCCAGCATCCACGGCCTGACCAACGGAGTCCTGGCGCAGTCCCCCCGATGGAGGGAGATCGCCGAGCGGGTCCACGGGCTCCTGGGCAAGGCGTGGATCTGCGCCCACAACGCGCACACGGACTACCGAGTACTCAAGGCGCACCTGCCCAATTGGGAACCGGTCGGAGTCCTCGACACGCTCCGCCTGGCCAAGGCCACGTACAAGGACCTACCCGGCTACAGCCTCGACGCCCTGATCAAGCACACCGCGCCGGACCTCACGGCCGCTCCCGCCCAGCGGCACCGTGCTACCTACGACGCCTACGCCACGGCACAGCTCCTCATCGCCATGGCCAGTTACTACGACACCTGGGACGAGCTTGTCGCCGCGGCTGTGCCGCCCGGCATGCCGGGCGCCCCCGAGCCAGAAGGGGACCCCACTCTGTGGTGACCCACCAGACACCCATTCGTATCGGCGTGCTCGGCACCCACTCCACCGGCAAGACGACACTGCTCAAGCGGATCCAGATGGAACTGCGCGGCCACGGGCTCACCGTGGCCCGCACAGGCCGACTCGCCAAACGCGGCGCGGCCATCGGCCTGCCGAAGATGCAGCACCACACCGCGGCCTCCACTGAGTGGATCATCACGCAGGGCATCGCCGACGACATCGCCGCCGCAGCACAAGGCGCCGACGTCGTCCTCGTCGACCGCGCCTCCTTCGACGCCCTCGCGTACTACCACGCGGTCCTTGAGTACCGCGGCGCGCACGCTCACCGGCTGGAGAGGGGAAGCCTGCGGCTCCTTGCCTCGACGCAGGCGCCGAAGTACGACCTTCTTCTCGCGACCGTGCTGGACCCGGACGTACCCGTCGACCAGAGCCACGACTACGACCACCGCTACCGCATCCTGGTGGACCGCCACGTCCACGGCCTTCTGGCGGACGACGGGAGCCCGCACGAGCGCGTCACCAGCGACCACGAAAGTCAGACCCGCGCCATCGAACGCGCGCTTCAGCTCTGCCTCCAGGAGGCCGCCGTATGACCATCACGCTGCCCGCGGGCACCATCACCATCGCCGGGAAGGCCGTCTCCCGGCTCGGCTTCGGCACGATGCGCCTGACCGGCCCCGGCATCTGGGGCGACCCAGCAGACCGCGCCACCGCGCTCACCGTGCTCCGCCAAGCCGTCCACACCTACGGCATCACCCACATCGACACCGCAGACGCCTACGGTCCCCACACCGTCGAACACCTCATCCGCGATGCCTTACACCCCTACCCCGAGCACGTACTGATCGCGACCAAAGTGGGCCTGGCCCGTCCCGCCCCGGACACATGGGTCCCGCATGGCCACCCCGTCTACCTGCGCGCATGCGTCGAGGCGAGCCTACGGCGACTGGGCATGGACCGGCTCGAACTCTGCTACCTCCACCGCATCGACCCCGAAGTGCCCGTCGCGGACCAGATCGGCACACTCCAAGCCCTGAAAGACGAGGGAAAGATCGGGCACATCGGTCTGTCGAAGGTCACGTCCGAGCAGATCCATACAGTCACCAATAACATCACCGTCGCCGCCGTGCAGAACGTCCTCAACATGGGCGCGGACCGGCACGACACCGCATTCGAACTCTGCCGCGACCTCTCCATCCCCTATGTGCCGTACCGGCCCCTCGACGCCGGCACTCTCGCACGGCAGGGGCATATCGACGCAGCTCTCAACTGGCTGCTCCACCTCGGGAACCACGTCGCACCGATCCCCGGCACCAGCTCACCGGAACACCTCAGCCAACTCGTCGCCGCTGTGATGGGCGACCGCTTATGACGCGAACACCCACGCCGCCCACCGCGAATCCGGCTGCTCGCCAGCGCCACATACGGAAAACAGCTCCCTACGAGAACTGGCGGCCGCCGCTGGTAGGAGTGTCCGCACTCGTGCCCATCGGGACCACCTGCTTACTCGTCGCCGAACTACGCGGTGACCTGCTGGTGCCGTGCGGCCCCGTCCACGACGGGCAGACGCCGGAGGAGGCCGTCCAAAACGTTCTCCTGGGAGCGCCGAGCGGCCTACCCGTCCTTCGACGGGTCGCCGTTGACTGGGCCCAGATGCGCCGTCGACAGATCTTCACGTATGTCGTAGCAACCGAGCCCCTTGCTCACGCCGACGCAGATGGTCTTGCCTACCGCGACGGACGAGCGGACTTGCAGATGTTCCCCATCGCGCAAGCCACATCCGCTCTCTCCAGCCTGGCCCAAGCCCGGGTCCTTGCTGGACTCAAGGCTCTCGCTGATGGGGAGATGGCCTATCTGGTAGCTGGCATCTTAAGCCGCACCGAGTCCGCCAGGTGTACCGGCTCCCGCCCATGGTGCTCAGCTCCGGATGGTCGTGTCTTCCGACACCAGGCACCTTCCGTGGGGTGAGGTCGTGGACCGTCGTTGGGATGCGCCGCCGCCTGCGCGGATACTGGGGCGCATGCGTATCGACTTCGATCCCGAGACCATGGGACCCACCCCCTTCTACAAGCTGCTGACCTCGGTCATCGTGCCTCGGCCGATCGCCTGGGTGTCGACCGTCGGCCAGGACGGTGCCGCGAACCTCGCCCCGCATTCGTTCTTCACCGTGGCGGCCGTGGCTCCGCCCGTCGTGCAGTTCACCTCCTTGGGGCGTAAGGATTCGCTGCGGAATGTCGAGGACACCGGGGAGTTCGTGGTGAACCTCGCTCCCGAAGGGCTGTTCGAGCAGGTCAACGCGACGGCGACGGACTTTCCGCACGGGGTGAGCGAGTTCGAGGCGGTGGGGGTGGAGCAGGAGGCGAGCTTGCGGGTGAAGCCGCCTCGGGTGGCGGGGTCGCCGGTGGCGTTGGAGTGTGTGGTGCACAGCACGATGGGGCTCGGGAACTCGACGGTGGTCTTCGGGCGGGTGGTGCACGCGGTGATCGACGACGAGGTGATGGTCGACGGGCATGCCGAGATCACCAGGCTGCGGCCGCTGTCCCGGCTGGGGAGGAACGAATGGGGCACGGTCGGTGAGGTGCTGGATCTCGCCCGGATCCGTTACGCGGACTGGGAGGGTCAGGGGCCGGAGAAGGTGTGAGGGCCACGCGCCATAGGAAGGGGGCATGGTGATGGAGAGCGTGGTGTTCGACATCGGCTCGACCCTCGTCCGTGAGGACCGCTACTGGGGCTCCTGGGCCGACTGGCTCGGGGTGCCCCGGCACACCCTGTCCGCGCTGGTGGGGGCCGTCGTCGCGCAGGGGCGGGACGACTGGGAGGCGATCCGGCTGCTGCGGCCGGGCGTGGACATCGACGCCGAGCGTGGGGCGCGGGAGGCGGCGGGGCGGGGGGAGTGGCTGGACGAGTCCGATCTGTACCCGGATGTGCGGTCCGCGCTCGGCGCGCTGCGGGAGTCCGGGCTGCGGGTGGTCCTGGCCGGGAACCAGTCGCTGCGGATGGGTGAGCTGCTGCGGGGAATGGAGCTGCCGGTCGACGCCGTGGCGACGTCCAGCGGATGGGGCGTCGTCAAGCCCGATCCGGAGTTCTTCCGGCGGGTGCTGGAGCTCGGCGGCGCCGCGCCGGGGGACACGGTGTACGTGGGCGACTATCCGGCCTTCGACATCCGCCCGGCGAAGGCCGCCGGGCTGCGGGCCGCGCATATCCGCCGGGGGCCGTGGGCGTATCTGTGGGGCGATACGGCCGACGCGGCGATGGCGGACTGGCGGATCGACTCGTTGGGTGAGCTGGTGGGGATCGTCGCCGGACCGCCGGGGGCATCGTCCCCGTAAGGCCGCAGCTCAGGGCAGGGGTGTGCGCTGGGTGAGGAATTCACACCCGGTGTGATGCGAGTGCTTGCATATATCTACCGCACACCCTTCCCTATTGCCCGGTATGGCGTTTGACTCGTCCCATGCCGCTCAGGGGGCGCCAGACCTGAGCGAAGGGGCCGCCGGACTCCTCCCTCCTCGGCCGGCGGCCCATCTCCCTGCCTGTCCGGTCTCCCTGCCTGTCCGGCGGATACCGGCGGATGGCGGATACCGGCGGGTATCTGAGAGGTGCGTCAGCCTGCCGACTCGGCCGCGTGGGCGCTCAGCACGCCGAAGCCGATGAGCGCGAAAAGCGCGATGCCCAGCAGAATCCGGTAGATCACAAACGGCATAAAGCTCTTGCTTGAAATAAATTTCATAAACCACGCGATCACCGCATATCCGACAATAAAGGCGATGACCGTCGCGAAGATCGTCGGGCCCCACTCGGTATGGCCCTCGGAGGCGTCCTTCAGCTCGAAGGCGCCCGAGGCCAGCACCGCCGGCACCGCGAGCAGGAAGGAGTAGCGGGCCGCGGCCTCGCGGGTGTAGCCCATCAGCAGTCCGCCGCTGATCGTGGCGCCCGACCGGGAGACGCCCGGCACCAGCGCCATCGCCTGGCAGACCCCGAATATGAGCCCGTCCCGGATGCTCAGCTCCTGGAGCGTCTTGCGCTGGTTGGCGACGCGATGCCGGCCGCCCGTCTCATCGCGGGCCGCACGCCGGTCCGCGAAGCCCAGCACGAGGCCCATGACCACGAGGGTCGTGGCTATGAGCCGCAGATCGCGGAACGGACCCTCGATCGCGTCCTGGAGGGTGAGCCCGAGGATGCCGATGGGCAGCGAGCCGACGATCACCAGCCAACCCATCTGGGCATCGTGGTTGCCGCGCCACTCCTTGCTGAAGAGCGAGCGGAACCAGGACGAAACGATCTTGACGATGTCCTTGCGGAAGTAGATGAGTACCGCGAGCTCCGTGCCGATCTGGGTGATCGCGGTGAAGGCGGGCCCAGGGTCGTTCCAGCCGGCGAACGCGGCCGTGAGCCGCAGATGGGCGCTGGAGGAGATCGGAAGAAACTCAGTCAACCCCTGGACCAGCCCGAGGATGAATGATTCAAACCACGACATTGAGTCTTCGCTATCCAAGGCTGATCGTGCGCTGCTCGGTCCCTGGTCTCAGATGTCCAGGCATGACCGATTCAGGCGGGGCGGTCAGTGGGAAGCCGACCGTCGAGGATCAACGACCGGTTGTGGGGGCAGCGTAGCGTCCCCGGCTGCGCGGCCCAGCAAGGGCCTGGTCAGACCATCGGTTCAGCGCTTTGACCTTGGGTACTCGACGCTCGGCCGCCCGGCCGCGGGCGCCTGGTGAAGATCAGCCGTGGACAGCCGTGGACAGCCGTGGACAGCCGAGGAGCCGAACCGTATGACCGCGACCGGGCGCGACGGAGGACAGGGCGGCCGACGGAACGGGGCCGGGGGCGGTGCCGGAAACGGGCCGGGCGGGACGATCACCACCGAGGTCCCGGCGCGGCTGGACCGGCTGCCCTGGTCACGCTGGCACTGGATGATCGTGATCGGCCTCGGCACCGTATGGATCCTGGACGGTCTCGAGGTGACCGTCGTCGGCAGTATCGCCAGCCGTCTCGCCGAGCGCGGCAGCGGGCTGCCCATCACCGACGCGCAGGTCACCGGGATGGCGGCGGCCCTCTATGTGGCCGGGGCCTGTACCGGGGCGCTGGTCTTCGGCTGGCTCACCGACCGCTACGGCCGCAAGAGGCTCTTCCTCATCACGCTCGGGGTCTATCTGGCCGCCACCGCGCTCACCGCCGTCTCCTTCTCCGCCTGGTGGTTCTTCCTCTTCCGCTTCCTCACCGGCTTCGGCATCGGCGGGGAGTACGCGGCCATCAACTCCGCGATCGACGAGCTGATCCCCGGCAAGTACCGGGGCCGCGTCGACCTGGTCATCAACGGGAGCTTCTGGCTCGGCGCGATGGGCGGCTCGCTGCTCTCCGTGCTGATGCTGAACACGAACTTCTTCGCGCTGAACGTCGGCTGGCGGCTCACCTTCGCCCTCGGCGTCGTCCTCGGCCTGGTCATCCTGCTGGTCCGGCGGAACGTCCCCGAGAGCCCGCGCTGGATGTTCATCCACGGCCGGGCGGAGGGCGCCGAGGAACTGGTCGCGGCGGCCGAACGGAGGATCGAGGACGAGACCGGGCGGCGCCTCCCCGAGCCGGACAAGGCCATCACCATCCGCACGCGGAAGAGCACCGGCTTTATCGAGATCGCCCGGACGCTCTTCCGGGCGTACCCCCGGCGCGCGGTCCTGGGGCTGGCCCTCTTCATCGGGCAGGCGTTCCTCTACAACGCCATCACCTTCGGCTTCGGCTCGATCCTGGTGAAGTTCTTCGGCGTGCCCAGCGGCGACACCGGCTACTACTTCGCGGTCATCGCCTTCGGCAACTTCCTCGGGCCATTGCTGCTGAGCAGGCTCTTCGACACGGTCGGCCGTCGGCCGATGATCTCGGGGACGTACATCCTCTCCGGTGTGCTGCTGTTCATCACGGCGTGGATGTTCGGCAACGGCTGGCTCAACGCGACCACGATGACCGCCTGCTGGTGCGTGGTGCTCTTCTTCGCCTCGGCCGGTGCGAGCTCGGCGTATCTGACGGTCAGCGAGGTCTTCCCGATGGAGACGCGCGCCCTGGCCATCGCCTTCTTCTACGCCATCGGCACGGCGGCCGGGGGCATCAGCGGTCCGCTGATCTTCTCGGATCTGACGGCGAGCGGAGTCGTCGCGGACACCGCGCTGGCCTTCTCCATCGGGGCGTCGCTCATGGTCGCGGCCGGGCTGGTCGCCGCCTTCCTCGCGGTTCAGGCGGAGCGGCGTCCGCTGGAGGACATCGCCGAGCCGCTGTCCGCCCGCGCCGCGGCCACATCCGCCTCCGCCACCGGACCGGCCGGCGGCTGACGGGTGGCTCCGCGGGGGGCGGCGCCGGCCGCCCCCGGGCGACGCGCCCTGCCCCCGCGCATCCGCTGCCCGCCCTCTCCGCGAGCGGGCCGTGGACCCGCCGGGGACGGGGGGGGGCGGCCGGGGGCCGCGGGGGGGCCCGCCCCCGTCAGCCCGGCTGGGCCGCCCGCCAGCCCCGCGGCGCCGCGCGTCAGCCCCGCGGCGCCATCTCGTCTGCCGCCGTGTCCTCCGTGGACCGTACGGGCCGTATGGGCTCTACGGGCCGGATACGGCCGCGTTTGCGCCAGGCCACCAGCGCCCCCGCGACGGCGGGCACCGTGATGAAGGCCAGGGCGAGGAGGAAGACGGGCGAGGTGGGGGTGGTGGCGCGGCTGCCCGCCACCACGTACGCGGCGGTGTTCGGCACACTGCCCAGCCCGGTGGCCAGCAGGAACGACGGCCAGCCCATCCGGGAGACGGCCGCGCAGTAGTTGGCGGCGGCGAACGGTACGCCGGGGAACAGCCGGATCGCCAGCATCGACCGGAACCCGTGGTGGCTCAACTGCCGGTCCGCCGCCGTGAGCCAGCGGCCCCGCAGCAGCGGCCGCAGCGCGTCCTGCCCCAGCAGCCGCCCGAGGCCGAAGGCGATCCCGGCGCCGATCACCGTGCCGCCGAGGGCCGTGGCCAGCCCGGCCTGGATACCGAAGAGCGCACCTGCCGCCAGGTTCAGCAGCGGCCGGGGCACCAGCGCGGCGGTGCCCACCCCGTACGCGGCCGTGAACAGCATCAGGGCCGTTCCGCCCGTCAGCTCCGGCCAGCCGTGGGTCAGCAGCCGCTGCGGCTGCCACAGCCAGACCGCGATCGCGGAACCGGTGAGCAGCGCGGCGAGCAACCCCAGCCGCGACCACGGCGAGAGGAGCACGGCGCGGGCGCGGCGCGTGGCCGGTTTCGCGGGCGGCGGGGCGACATCGAGCATCGGTGGAGCGTAACCGACCGGGCCCGGCGGACGCTGTGATGTCGTCGGGTTGTCGTCCGATTGTCGGCAGACCGTCGACAGAGATTCCGAACCCTGACGACAGAGGTTCCGAACCCTGACGAGAGAGGCCGAGAGAGGTTCCGAACCACCCGCCCCACCGGCCCCGGACGTACCGAAACGCACCGAAAACCATTCGACGCGGACCGAACAGTGCGCGAAGATCACAGCATGTTCCGGCTCGCCTTCCTCACGCCGACGTCCGCGGTCGCGGACGCGCCGAAGGCTGCCGTCCTCTCTCTCGCTCCGGCCGCGGTCGCCGCCCTCACCACGGACCCGCCCGCAGCCGTTCCCGCCGCCTGCCTCGACGGCGCCCGAAGCTGACCCTCCTCGGACAACTCCGACGGATCCCCCAGGGGGAGGGTCGGCGAGGTTCTGGGGTCCGCGCTTCCCACCCCGCTGACGAGGAGAGATCGTCGCATGTCCAAGCAGACGTATGTGCGCACCAAGCCGCATCTGAACATCGGCACCATGGGCCATGTCGACCACGGCAAGACCACCCTGACCGCCGCCATCACCAAGGTGCTGAGCGAGCGCGGCACCGGCGGCGCCTATGTGCCGGCGGACCGCATCGACCGGGCGCCGGAGGAGGCCGCGCGCGGCATCACCATCAACATCGCGCATGTCGAGTACGAGACCGACACCCGCCACTACGCGCATGTCGACATGCCCGGCCACGCCGACTTCATCAAGAACATGGTGACCGGCGCCGCCCAGATCGACGGGGCGATCCTCGTGGTCTCCGCGCTCGACGGTGTGATGCCGCAGACCGCCGAGCATGTGCTGCTGGCCCGCCAGGTCGGCGTCGACCACATCGTGGTGGCCCTCAACAAGGCCGACGCGGGCGACCCCGAGCTCACCGACCTCGTCGAGCTCGAGGTGCGCGAGCTGCTGTCCGCGCACGGCTACCCCGGCGACACCACGCCCGTCGTACGGGTCTCCGGGCTGCGGGCGCTGGAGGGCGACCCGCGCTGGACCGGGTCGATCGAGGCGCTGCTGGACGCCGTGGACATCTACGTACCGACGCCGGTGCGGCACACCGGGGCGCCGTTCCTGCTACCGGTGGAGAACGTGCTGACCATCACCGGACGCGGCACGGTCGTCACCGGCGCCATCGAGCGCGGCACGGTACGGGTCGGCGACCGTGTCGAGGTGCCCGGCACCGACGTGGCCACGGTGGTCACCGGCGTGGAGACCTTCGGCAAGTCCATGGAGTCGGCCGAGGCGGGCGACAATGTGGCGCTGCTGCTGCGCGGAGTGGCGCGGGACGCGGTGCGCCGCGGCCATGTGGTGGCCGCGCCCGGCAGCCTCGTACCGCGGCGGCGCTTCACCGCGCGGGTGTACGTCCTGTCGGCGGCCGAGGGCGGCCGGCGGACCCCGGTGTCCACCGGTTACCGCCCGCAGTTCTACCTCCGTACGGCCGATGTGGTCGGCGCCGTGGACCTCGGGGCCGCCGCGGTGGCGCGTCCCGGTGACACGGTCACCATGACGGTCGAGCTCGGCCGTGCCGTACCGCTGGAGCCGGGCCTCGGCTTCGCGATCCGCGAGGGCGGCCGCACGGTGGGCGCGGGCACGGTGACCACCGTGCTGCCGTAGCCACACCGGTCCCGCTCGTCCGCCTCCCCCGTGCGGGGGGCGGGCGAGCGGAAGCCACGGCACGCACGCGACGGCACAATGAGAGGGTGAACGAGCCGATACCCGTGAGCCGTGCCGTGGACGGCGGCACCGCCAAGCTGATGCCGGACCTGGACCGCCCGCGCGCCTGGCTGCTCACGGTGGAGGGCGCCCCGCAGTCGTATGTGGACCTGGACGATCCGGGCCATCTCGAGTTCGAGTACGCGCGGCGGATCGCCCATGTCCTGGACGCGGCCGCCGATCCCGGCGCTCCGCTCGACGTACTGCACCTGGGTGGTGGGGCGCTGACGCTGCCTCGCTATCTGGCCGCCACCCGCCCCGGCTCCCACCAGGTGGTGATCGAGGCCGACCGGGGGCTGCTGGAGCTGGTCGCCGAGCACCTTCCGCTGCCGTCCGGGGCGGGCATCACGGTGCGGCCCGAGGACGCCCGGACCGCGCTGGAGGCCGCGCCCGAGGGGTCCGCCGATGTCATCGTGGCCGATGTCTTCGGCGGTTCGCGGGTGCCCGCGCATCTGACCTCCGTCGAGTACGCCCGCGCCGCGGCCCGGGCGCTGCGGCCGGGCGGGTGGTACGCCGCGAATCTGGCCGACGGGGCGCCGTTCGCCTTCCTCCGCTCCCAACTGGCCACCTATCGCACCGCGTTCGCGCACCTCGCCCTGATCGCGGAGCCGTCGGTGCTGCGCGGCCGCCGGTTCGGCAACGCCGTGCTGGTGGCCTCCCAGTCCGAACCGCCGGTCGCCGTGCTGGCCCGCCGCACCGCGGCCGACGCCTTCCCGGCCAGGGTCGAGTACGGGGAGGCGCTGGAGCGGTTCATGGGCGGCGCGGCGCCGGTGCGGGACGAGGACGCCACGCCCTCGCCGGAGCCGCCGGACGGGGCGTTCAGCGTGGGCTGACCGGCTCCGGGGCGATGTCCGCGGCGGTGGCCGGTCCGCCCTCGGCGACGGGTTCGGTCTCGCGTCGGCGCAGCCGCCGTACGTCCGGGACCGTCAGCACCGCCAGCGTCAGCGCCAGGATCAGCGCCGAGCAGCCCCACAGCGAGGCCGACCGGCCGAAGGCCTCCTCGGCCGGGCCCGCGAGCGCCGTCGCGAACGGCACCATGGCGACCGAGCCGAACCAGTCGTACGCCGCGACCCGTGACAGCTTGTCCTCGGGGATCTCCTGGTGCAGCGCGGTCATCCAGGACACCCCGAACACCTCGACCGACACCCCGACCAGGAACATCACCACGATCAGCGGCGCGATCGGCACCGGGACGGCGAGCGCGGCCGACGGCAGCGCGAGCGGCAGTATGCACAGGGAGCCCGCGAGCAGCATCCGGCGCGGCCGCCAGCGCACCATCAGCAGACCGCCCAGGACGGTGCCGGCGCCGAACGCCGCGAGCGCGAGCCCCCAGGGGCGCGCCCCGCCCAGGTGGTCCTCGGCCACCAGCGGGCCGAACACCGCCTCCGCCGCTCCGACCACCGCGTTGACGACGGAGAACTGGATGACGATCGACCACAGCCAGGGCCGGCCGACGAATTCGCGCCAACCTTCGCGCAGATCCCGCAGCATGCCTCCGCCGGGCTCCCGCTGGGCGACGGCGCTGACGTCGAGCAGCGAGCGCAGGGCGCCCGCGACCGCGAACGCGGCGGCGTCGACGGCCAGTACCCAGCCGGGGCCGACCACCGCGACCAGCGCGCCGCCGAGCGCGGCCCCGCCGATCTGCGCACCGTTCATGCCCATCCGGAACAGCGCGAAGGCGCGGGCGGCCTGTTCGCCCTTGACGCTGGAGAGCAGCATGCCCTCGGCGGCGGGGGAGAAGAACGCCTGCCCGGTGCCGCCGAGCGCGGACAGCGCGGCCATCTGCCACAGCCGCGCCTCGCCGGACAGGACGAGCACGGCGAAGACCGCCTGCGAGAGGCAGTTGAGACTGTTGGCCGCCACCATCACCCGGTGGCGCGGCAGCCGGTCCGCCACCGCGCCGCCGATCAGCAGGAAGACGACCAGCGGAAGCGTACGGGCCGCCGCCACGAGCCCGACGTCGCCGCCGTCCCCGCCCGCCTCCAGCACCGCGAACGCCGCCGCGATGAGGGCTCCGGCGTTCCCGAGGCCCGTCACCACGGCGGCGGTGGTCAGCAGTGTGTAGTTGCGGCCGGCCCACGCGGGGCGGCGCGGTCGGAGGCTCGGGGCCGGAGGAGTCGTCACATCCGGACTATCCCTGGGGGCGGACCCCGGCGTCCAACCGAATTCCGGCCGTCACGATCGGAGCGGTCGGAAGGTTCGGAAGGTCAGGAGACCTCCGACTTCACCGGCCGCAGCGAACTCATGATCTTCTTGATGGTCGAGTCCGGGACCTCTTCCTTGGTGCCCTTGACCGAGTACAGGACCCAGGTGGCGAAGTCGCCGTTGGTGTCCGTGTAGGTCACGGTGACCGACTTGCCGTCGGTGGTGCACTTGTCGGTCTTCTTCACCCCGGTGACGGTGGCCGACGCGGTGTAGCCCTCGAGGCCGTGGGCGCTCTTGAACTTCTTGGCGTCGGTGACCTTACGGGTCCCGGTCTGCTTCTGGTCGAAGGCGGCGAAGACCCAGTTCTCGGCCTCGATCTTGGCGGCCGACGCCTCGCTCTTGGCGCCCTGCGCGCCCTTCGAGCCCGCCCCGGCGGCGTGGCTCTTGTCGACGTAGCCGTCCTTGTCCTTGACCGAGCAGTAGTCCTTCTTGTACCTCGCCGGAGCGGACATGACCACGAGCGGCTTGCCCTTGTCGTCCTCGAAACCGGTGCTCAGGCCCGGCGATTCGATCGTCCAGTCCGGGGGGACGTCGAAGGCGTTGTGCCGCTTGGGGCTGACCACCGGCTTCCAGCCGGGTATGACCGCCTTGACGTCGGTGGTGTCACCGCCGGCGCGCGGGTTGTCCGCACCGCCGCCGCCCGGGTCCTCGGTCGGCTCCTCGGAGGCCGGGGCCGATGTGGAGGCGGGCGCCTTGTCCTTCCCCTTCGCCTCGTCACCGCCGTCGCTGTCGTCCTTGCCCAGGACCAGCACACCGGTGATGGCCGCGGCGGCGACGACCGCGATGGCCGCGACGATGGCGATCGTGGTCGTGCGCTTCTTGTTGTCGCGCGGCGGCCGCGGTGCGCCGGGCGGGCCGGACGGAGTGCCCCACTGCTGGCCGGGCGGACCCTGTGGCGGGCCGTAACCGGGCTGCTGCTGCCCCGGCTGGCCGGACTGCCCCGGCTGCTGCTGGGGCGGCTGCTGATAGGGATTCGGCTGTTGGTACCCCGGCTGCTGATACGGGTTGGGCTGGTTGTATCCCGGCTGCTGGTACCCCGGTTGCTGATAGGGGTTCTGGTCGTGCGGGTTGTTCTGCTCGCCCCCGGGCGGCTGCTGTCCTGGCCACATGGCGAGTAACGATAGAGGGGGCCGAAGACAGCTGCTACGGCTGCCCCTTGAACTGCCCCTTTCCCCGCTTTCTACTGGGTGGTAACTTCCGGGGCATGTCAGAAACCCTGCCCTCCGTCGGTGAGATGCTCGCCGCCACGGTGCCCATGGTGCGCACCCTGAACCTGGAGTTCCGCGAGGCGTCGCCCGAGCGCGCGGTGCTGTGCCTGCCCGACCAGCCCGACTTCCACAACCACGTCGGCGGCCCCCACGCGGGCGCGATGTTCACCCTGGCGGAGTCCGCGAGCGGCGCCATCGTGCTCGCGGCGTTCGGCGATCAGCTCGGCCGTGCCGTACCGCTGGCCGTGCGCGCCGAGATCGACTACAAGAAGCTCGCCAAGGGGCCCGTCACCGCGACCGCCACCCTCGGCCGGCCCGCCGCCGAGGTGGTCGCCGAGCTGGACGCGGGGAAGCGGCCTGAATTCCCGGTGAACGTCGCGATCACACGCGAGGACGGTGCGGTTACGGGCGAAATGTCCATCGTGTGGACCCTGCGCCCCCAGTCCTGAGCCCGACCTCCCCAGCCCTGAGCCCGTCCTCCCCGGCCCTGAGCCCGTCCTCCCCGGCCCTGTGTCCGTCCTCCCCGGCCCTGTGTCCGACCTCCCCAGCCCTGGTCCGTCCTCCCTCCGCCGGAGCCGACGCGAGCGGGAGCACGACTTGGGGATGATGGCGACCGCGCGCTGATTGAGTAGGCTTCCCGACGTGCGCCGCGTCCTGTCCGGCGCACGCCGGGAAGCGGTCGCCACATGGGGAGGAACCGGCGTTGCATATCGAGGAATGGCTCGAGACCGTGCCCGCGGTCAGCGTGTATCTGCTCGTGGGTATCGTCATCGGCCTGGAGAGCCTGGGAATCCCGCTCCCCGGCGAGATCGTCCTCGTCAGCGCGACGCTGCTGGCGGCCTCCCAGGACCACATCAACCCCTACATCCTGGGGACGTGCGCCGTCGCGGGCGCGGTGATCGGCGACTCCATCGGCTATCTCATCGGCCGCAAGGGCGGACAGCCGCTGCTCGCCTGGCTGGGCCGTAAATTCCCCAAACACTTCAGCGCCGAGCACGTGGCCACCGCCGAGCGCTCCTTCCAGAAGTGGGGTATGTGGGCGGTCTTCGTCGGCCGGTTCATCGCGCTGCTGCGGATCTTCGCGGGGCCGCTCGCGGGCGTGCTGCGCATGCCGTACTGGAAGTTCCTCATCGCCAATGTGCTCGGCGGCATCGTCTGGGCCGGTGGCACCACCGCGGTCATCTACTCCCTGGGCAAGGTCGCCGAGGACTGGCTGAAGCGCTTCTCCTGGCTCGGACTCGTGCTGGCCCTGGCCTTCGGGCTCGGCTCGATGCTGGTCATGAAGTGGCGCACCAAGAAGTCCAAGGCGGCGGCGGTCACGGCGGCCGATTCCGAGACCGCCGAGCCGGAGCCGGTCCCGGCCGGGGACTAGGCCGGATCGGTTGAACCGGCTGGGCCGGCTGGACGGAGCTCTGCCGGAGCTGCCGGAGGTGTCGGCCGGGGCGCGGAACGCGAAGGGAACGACCAGGTGGGAGAGACTGTGCGCGCCTTGATCTTCGGCATCGACGGGAAGGAGCCACAGATCGACCCCGACACGTTCGTGGCCCCCACGTCGGTGGTGATCGGCGATGTCGTGCTGGCGGCGGGATCGAGCGTCTGGTACCAGGCGGTGCTGCGGGGGGACGGCGGCCCCATCGTCCTCGGCGCGGACAGCAACATCCAGGACAACTGCACGGTGCATGTCGACCCCGGCTTCCCGGTCTCGATCGGCGCGCGGGTCTCGGTCGGGCACAACGCGGTCGTGCACGGCTGTACGGTCGAGGACGAGGTGCTGATCGGCATGGGGGCGACGGTCCTCAACGGCGCCCGGATCGGTGCGGGGTCGCTGGTCGCGGCCCAGGCACTGGTGCCGCAGGGGATGGACATACCGCCCGGGTCGCTGGTGGCGGGGGTGCCGGCGAGGGTGAAGCGCCCCCTCACCGACGAGGAGCGCGAAGGCATCAAACTGAACGCCCAGGTGTACGCGGACCGGGCGAAGCGGTACCGGGAAGCGCTCAGAAGCGGCGAGTAGCCGGATGTGATCGGATGGTGGTCATGGACTGGGAAGCCTTCGCCGAGCGCATGGCCACCATGGCACGGGACCTGCTGGCGCAGGAGTCCGTGGAGGCCACGCTGGACCGGATCAGCGCGTGCGCGATGGACATCGTGGAGGGCTGCGACGCGGCCGGCATCCTGGTGCTCCACGGCAGCCGAGTGGAGTCCCTCGCCCCCACCGAAGGGCTGGTGGTGCGGTCGGACCGGCTGCAGGAGCGGCTCCGCGAGGGGCCCTGCTTCGACGCCGCCCGCCGACTGGACGGCGAGCGGGTGTTCCGGATCAAGGACTTCACCGAGCCCGAGGAGAGCTGGCCGGCGTTCGTCAGGGAGGGCCGCGAGCTCGGCATCGGCAGCATGATGGGGTTCCTGCTCTACACCGAGCAGGAGAACCTCGGCGCCCTGAACCTCTACTCGCGGCACCCCGCCGCCTTCACCAAGGCCAGTGAGACGGCCGGCTGGCTGCTGGCCTCGCATGCCGCGGTCGCCTTCTCCAGCGCCCGCACCGCCGATCAGCTCCAGCAGGCGCTCCAGACCCGGCACACCATCGGCGAGGCCATGGGCATCCTCATGGAACGCCTGAAGATCACCGAGGACGACGCCTTCGCACTGATCCGGCGGGTGTCCCAGGAGCGGAACGTCAAGCTGCGGGACATCGCCCGGCAGATCTGCGAGAGCGGCGGAATCGACGACTGAGGCGTCGGCCCGAGCCGACGCGTCAGCCGAAGCGGCTCCTTCCGGCCCGCGGTCTGGACCGGAAGGGCCTGGCCACCGTGGTCCCCCGGGGGTCGCTGCGATGACGTGACGGCCAGGTACCCCCGTGGCCTCCAGTGGTAACCCCACCGTTCACCCGGATTTCGGCAGGGCCCGCGGGGCGCGGATCCCCTCCTTCGGCCGCCGCACCGGGTGTACCCGCGACCCGTGCGGGCTCCGGGGCGTCCTCACGGGCCGCCAGGTGGTGACGAGGGCCGCGGCCAGGAGGAGCTCGGCGAGGTCACCGCCGTAGTACATGATCTCCGCACCGCCCCGGACCTCGGCGATCGGGGCGTGCACCTCGACCCAGAAGCCCCCGTACATCAGCTGGGCGATGACGGCGTGGGCTGCGATGGCGACGCCGAGGACCACCAGCCGGGCCGGCACCCCCGGCCGGGCGGGGGCCGGATCGGGACCGGCGATGACATACGCGAACAGCCAGCCCGAGAGCAGGAAATGGGCGTGCGTCAGCCAGTGCCATCCGGGGTGGCCCATGGTGGCGTCGTAGACGGGGGTGAAGTACAGGAGCACCAGCCCGCCCGTGGTCAGCAGCAGGGCGGTGACGGGGTGGGCGAGCAGCCGCGCGGGGCGGGAGCGGAGCACGGCGGTCAGCCGTCGGCCGCGGTCCGGGGGCAGGGCGCGCAGCAGCAGGGTGACCGGGGCCGCGAGCACCAGCGCGAGCGGCGCGTACATCCCGAGCAGCAGATGCTGGGCCATATGGCCGCGGAAGTCCTCATGGGCGAACGGCGCGAGCGGCGGCAGCAGCGCCACGGCCACCAGGACGAGCCCCGCCGCGAAGCTCAGCGACCGCGCGAGCGGCCGGCGCTGGGCGGGGTGCCGGCGACGGGCGCGGCGGACCGTCAGCGCGTAGCCGACGGCACACCCCAGCAGGGCGAGGGCCGGCAGCCATACGTCCAGGGGGCCGCCGCCCCCGCCTCCGCCGTGACCATGGCCGGGATGCGCCGCGCCGCCGCCCATCACAGGTGCCCTGTGGCGGGGGGCGCCTCGGGGCCGGAGGGGGCTCCGCCGCGCTGCAGCAGATAGCCGCCGGCCACCAGAAGGGCGCCCAGGACGAGGAAGCCCGCGTCCCACCACGGCTGCTCCGGGCCGCCGCGGACATGGTGGATGCCGAGGATCTGGTGGTCCAGTACGCCCTCGACGAGGTTGAACAGGCCCCAGCCGACCAGCATCCAGCCCCACAGGACGCGGGAGCCCCACACCCGGCGCCGGTCGTGGGTGACCCGGGCGTAGAGGATGGCCAGCCCCAGCAGTACCGAGATCCAGCACACGGTGTGGAAGATGCCGTCCCACACGGTGTTCATCCGCAGACCGGATACGGTGTGCGGGTTGTAGTACCGCACCCCGATGCGGTCGTGGTTGGTGCTGCTGAGCATGTGGTGCCACTGGAGCAGCTGGTGCAGCAGGATTCCGTCGAGGAATCCGCCGAGCCCCACCCCCAGCACGATCCCCGGCAGCCGGATGACGTGTGACGCGGGCAGACCGGCTGGGGCTTCCTCCGCCGTGGTGGCCATCACCGCTCTCCGTCCTGACGACAGCGTGGTCCCCCGCGCTCTCCGCCTCCACGGCTTCCCGGCCGGACCGGTTTCGTCACGCCCCCGCGTCGTCTTTACGCCATCTCGCCGAGCCGAACCCGAGCCGAACCTGAGCCGAGCCCGAGCCGGACCAGGGTGCCGAGGCAGGCCATCCGCTCAGACGGCGGTGACCGTGAACAGCCCGCCGTCGGGGTCGCACAGGATCGCCTGACGGCCCGTGGCGGAGGCGTCCGGCGGGAGGGCGACCGTGCCACCGGCGGCGCGGGCCGCCGCCACGGCGGCCGTGACATCGGGGACGCGGAAGTGGATGTACCAGCGCGGCCGTACCCGCGGGTCGGGGGCCTGCTCGACGGCGCCGCCGTGGACCACCGCCAGCTTGCGACCCTCCTCGCGCACGATCACCTCGTCGTTCTCGTACTCCACGGAGCAGTTGCCCTCCGGTGACGCCCAGCCGAAGACCTCGCCGTAGAAGAGGGCGGCCGCGAGCGCGTCCCGGGTCCGCAGCTCCAGCCATGCCGGGGCGCCCTTTTCTGGACCCGACGGCCAGCCGGGCAGCGCCTCTCCCGTCCAGAAGCCGAAGACGGCGCCCTCGGGGTCGGCGGCCAGCCCGGCGCGGCGGCCGGTGCCGAACGGGAGCGGGCCGACGCCGACGGTGCCGCCCCGCTCGCGGATGCGCGCCGCGGTGGCGTCCGCGTCCGCCACGGCGAAGAACGGCGTCCAGGCGACCGCGCCCATGAGGCTGTTGGCGAGCGCCCCGACCCCGGCCACCGGCGCTCCGCCGAACAGCGCCGTACGGAACTCCTCACCCAGTCCGGTGGGGCGCCAGGTCCACCCGAGCACCGCGGTGT
The DNA here is from genome assembly GCF_042750115.1 of Streptomyces sp. NPDC059455. NCBI lineage: Bacteria > Bacillati > Actinomycetota > Actinomycetes > Kitasatosporales > Streptomycetaceae > Streptomyces > Streptomyces sp. NPDC059455. The sequence goes on along the minus strand of NZ_JBHYVB010000086.1, from coordinate 14,762 downwards.
AGAACTCCTGCGCCGCCCGGAGGCTGGGGGCGGCGAGACTCACCCAGCAGGGGAATCCCGGCCGTGGCCGGCCGATCGGCTTCATGGGCACCACTCCTCACAACTCCGCCCCGACACCACCGCGGGGGACTGCACCGGTGTACCCCGCCGGCCGGGTGCTATGCCCCATCGGTGGCGCGCGGCCAGGTGTCCGGGGCGATGTCGTGCCAGATGTTCTGGGCCTGGATCAGCAGGGTGCCCAGGACGGCGGTGGTGCCGGGGGAGACGTAGCGTTCATCGGTGAGCTGTTTGTGCAGGGCGCCGTGGTGCCGTTCCACGGCCTCCAGCGCCTCGTCCAGTTCGCCGCGCGCGCCATCGGGTCCGCCGTGCGCGCCATTGGGTCCGCCGCGTGTGCCATCGGGTCCGCCGTGCGCGCCATCGGGTCCGCCGTGCGCGCCATCGGGCCCGCCGTGCGCGCCGTCGGGGGTGGCGGGCGCGCCGTCGGGGGTGGCGCGCGTGCCGTCGGGGGTGGCGCGCGTGCCGTCGGGGGTGGCGGGCACATGGATCATTTCGGCCCGGGCCTCGCAGGCCGCCGCGAGATCGCCGAGGAGGCGGCCGTAGTCGCGCAGCGGCTGTTGGTCGGGGGTGGGAATGGAGCGGTTCTCATCGGCGATGTCGACCATCGTGCTGACGACCGCGCCCACTTGGGCGACGATCGCGCTCCACCGCTGGTCCTCGCTCTCGAGGGGAAGCGTCGGCGGCAGCTTCTCGCGCGACTTCCACGGCAGCCCGGGATTGAGCCGGAGGCTCTCATGGCTCCACAGCCGGGCGGATCGCAGGCTCTCCTGCCGCCGCTGGAGCTGGTCGGACAGCCGTCGCCAGTCGGCGGGCGTGTCCTCGGACCAGTCCCCCTCGGCCAGCGCCTCGGCGATGCTCGCCAGTGTCTCCTGGGTCCCGTGCGCCAGACTGCTGAGGTTCTCCCGTACGTTCCGCAGATGAACCGGCGGCAGGATCAGCGCGTTGACCGCGATGCCGATCGCGGCGCCCAGCAGGGCCTGCAGCAGCCGGTGGGAGACGGTGAGGCTGGACACCGGGGCCGAGGTGAGGGTGAACAGCGCGGTGGTGGGACCGTAGATGCCCTGGTCGCCGAGGCGGGGCCAGTTGCTGAGCAGCATCACGACGGGCAGGACCAGGGCCACCGAGATCAGGATGTTCCCCGTCAGGGCCTCGGCCCCCGCCGCCAGCAGCGTGCCCACGGCGATGGCCACCAACTGCTGCAACCCCTTGAACAGCGAGCGGTAGACGGTGGCCTGGACCAGGACCACCGCCACCCACGGCGCCATCAGCGCCACCGGGTCCTTCAACCACCACCCCGAGACCGCCCAGGCGAGCGTGGCCGCTCCGGCCGCCTTCAACGACTGCACGAGCAGGTCCCGTTCTCGCCCCGGCCCCTGCCACGCCCGCGTCGCGGCGTCCACGATCCCCCGGGCCTCGGCCCGCACCACATACATCTTCTCGCATCCGTGCCCCATGGCGTAGTGGGTTCCTGGAGCGCGTCGGCTTATGCATGGCCGGTTGTGCAAGGCCGGTTGTGCAAGGCCGGTTGTGCGTGGCCGGTTGTGCGTGGCCGGGCGGTGGCGGGGCCGCGGTCCGGCCCCCGCCCGGTCCGGGCCGCGGTTCCGCTCAGCCCGTGGCCAGCAGCAGCGTGCCCACCAGGGCGAGCCCGGCGCCCGTGGCCTGGACCACCTGCAGCCGCTCGCCGAGCAGTCCGCGGGCCGCGAGGGCGGTCACCACGGGGTAGAGGGAGGCGAGCACCGCGGCGACGGTGACCGGGCCGTGGTGCGCGGCGAGGTTGTACGTGCCGTTGGCGGCCACGTCGGCGAGGCCCACGAAGGCGAGCGCGGGCAGCGACGCCCACACCACGCCCATCCCGCCCTCGGGCAGCCCGGGGTTGCCGCGCCGTACGGAGACCAGCAGCGCGGCGCCGCCGACCGCCACATTGCACACCCGCTGCACGAACAGCGCGAGGAACAGCCCGGTCAGCGTGTTCGACGCCTCGGCGATCAGCGCCATCACCGAGCCGAAGCCCAGCGCGGCCACCAGGGTGAGCAGCAGCGTCTGCCGCTGGACGGGCGCCCCGCCGGTCTGCGGACCGCTCGCCAGGACCACACCCGCGACCGCCACCACGACCCCCGAGACCTGGAGCAGCCCGGGCCGCTCGCCGAGCACCAGCGCGACGCCGAGCGGCACGATGACCCCGCCGAGCGCGCCGAGCGGGGAGACGACACCCATCGGGCCGAGCGCGAGGGCCCGGTAGAAGCACAGCATCGCGGCCGGGCCGACCACACCGGCCGCCGCGGCGAACCACAGCTGCGGGCCCGCCTCGGACCATCCGCCGGTGGCGACCACGATGGCGCCGAGGACGGTGACCGCGATGATCTGGGAGACGACGACCACGGTGAGCGCGGGTGTGCGCCGGGTGAGCAACCCTCCGCCGAAGTCGGCCAGCCCCCAGAGCAGGCTGGTGGCAAGCGCGAAGAGTGCGGACATGGTGAAACCTCGCCGTACAGTGTGGTGGACGTGGGAGTACAGCCCACAGTAGTTCACTGCACTCGACTACGCCATTCACTATTTTGGACGGATGGACGGACCGGAACGTGACGGACCTCGACCAGCTCACACAGTCGCTCGCCCGCAACCTCAAACGGTGGCGCAACGAACGCGGCTTCACCCTCGACGCCCTGGCGGCCCGCGCCGGGGTCAGCCGGGGCATGATCATCCAGATTGAGCAGGCCCGTACGAATCCGAGCGTGGGCACCACCGTCAAGCTCGCCGACGCGCTCGGCGTGAGCATCACCACACTGCTCGACTACGAGCAGGGGCCCCGGGTGACCCTCGTCCCGCCCGACCAGGCGGTGCGGATGTGGTCCACCGAGGCGGGCAGCTACACCGCGCTGCTCGTCGGCACCGAGGCGGACGGCCCGCTGGAGATGTGGGAATGGCGGCTGATGCCCGGCGACGAGAGCAGCTCCGACCCGCATCCGTCCGGCACGGTCGAGCTGATCCATGTGACGGCCGGCGAGCTCACCCTGGTGATCGGCGGTGAGACCCACACCGCCCCGGTCGGCACCTCCGTGGCGTTCGAGGCGAACACCCCGCACACCTACCGCAACGACGGGACGGACCCGGTGGAGATGACCATGGCGGTGTCGGTGCCGCCCGCGCGCTGAGGCCGCCGGCCCGGCCCTCGTGCCCCGCTCCGACTGCTACTTTGGCGGCATGAGTACGCCGATGGATGCCTTCGACGAGGTCCGTCCCGCCGTCGAGTGCCTGGACCTGCTGACCACTCCCGTCGCCGAGGCGCTGCGCACCTGGCGCGGCTCGGAACCGGTGGAGCGGGTGCTCTTCGTGGACACGGACCCGGACAAGGCCGACACCGCCGTGCTCGTCGAGAACTACGGCTCCTGGCTGCTGGAACAATCCGCCAACTGCGTGGTGGTCGCGGGCAAGCGGGGCGGCGAGACCACTCTGGCCGCCTGCCTGGTCCTGGCCCACACCCGCGCGGACGTCAACGGCGTGGTGCGCCGCCACCTCGGCGCGCGCAAGGCGTCGTTCGCCCCGATGGACACGGCGACGGGCGAGAGCGGCATGGAATTCGGCGGCATCACCCCGATCGGGCTGCCCGCCGACTGGCCGCTCCTGGTGGACGCCGCCGTGGCCGACATCCCGTACGCCCTCATCGGCAGCGGCGGCCGACGCGGCAAGCTCATCGTGCCGGGCAAGCTGCTCGCCGGCCTCCCGGGCGCGGTGGTCCTGGAGGGCCTGGGCGCCTGACGCCGCCTGAGGCGCTCAACCCAGCCGGGGGATCTCGATGGCCGGGCAGCGGTCCATGACCATGGCGAGCCCGGCGGCGCGGGTGCGGTCGTACGCTTCCGGGTCGATGACGCCGAGCTGGAACCAGACGGCCTTGGCGCCGATGGCGACGGCCTCGTCGGCGACGGGGCCCGCCAGGTCGCTGTTGACGAACACGTCCACGACATCGACTTCGATTGGAATTGCAGAGAGTGTCGGGTATCCCTGCTCGCCGTGCACTGACTCGGCTTTGGAATGTACGGGTATGACCCGTTTGCCGTAACGCTGGAGAATCCCGGCGACCCCGTAGGCCGCGCGCTGCTGGTTGGAAGACAGGCCGACTACCGCCCAAGTGTTTCCCAACTCTGTGAGGATCTTGCGGACCGTCGCCGCATCGCCGTACATGCTTGCCTCCTGCGGGTACGACAGACAACCTGTTTGCCACAACGGGCATCACATTCCAGGCATTCCCAAGCACCGGGGTGATCGAAGAAGACGCCGTGGCCGGATCGCTCCGGCGTCCAGGGAGTGCATCTGCCTGGGCAGAACCCTGAGCCCCCGGGCTGGGCGGGATGGCCCTGCGGGTGCCGATAAATCATCCGTGCGGTTCACGCCGTGTGCTGGTATTCGTGGAGGGTTCCGCCGAGTCGGTCTCGTCTGTGGATTTCCAGATGAACGAGTTGGGCTTGTTGGGTGACGGGCGTGGGTAGTGGGCGGCATGGGGCCGCCTGTTCCAGGGTCCTGTGCGGGCGGTGCTCGTTGTAGAAGGATTCGTACTCGTGCAGGGCGTGGAGAAGGTGGTTCTGGTTTCAGATCAGGGTCCGGTCCAGAAGTTCCCTGCGGCAGGTCTGTATCCAGCGCTCCATGCGTGAGTTCATCCGTGGTATCCGAATGCGGGTGGTGACGACCTTGAGACCGGCATCGGTCATCAGGGCGTCGAAGGCGGCTGTGAACTTTGTGTCGCGGTCGCGGATGAGGAACTTCGCCTTGCTGCCCGCGTCTTCGAGGTCCATGAGGAGGTTGCGTCCGAGCTGCACGATCCACTCCGCGGTGGGGTGTGCGGTGGCGCCGAGGATCCTGATGCGACGGGTGGTGTGCTCGATGACGGCGAAGGCATACAGGCGCGCTCCCGTCAGAGTGTGGACTTCGAAAAGATCGCAGGCGAGAAGAGCCTTGGCCTGGCTGCGGAGGAAGTCGCCCCAGGTGGTGCTCTGCCGTTCGGGGGCGGGTGGGATGCCGTGCTCGCGGAGGATCTCCCAGACGGTGGAGGCGGCGACCTTGATCCCCAGTGCGGCGAGTTCGCCGTGGATCGGTCGATATCCCCACGAGGCTTTCTCCCGGGCCAGGCGCAGGGCCGAGGCGCGGATCGATCGGATCGTGCGTGGGCGTCCGCGTCGCTTGGGTACGCAGGTCGCGGCATGGCGCCGCCTGAGCAGGTCGCGATGCCGGCGCAGGGCCGTGTCGGGGCGGACCAACAGCAAAAGGTGCCGCAGTCTGTCTTTGGAAAGGTGGTGGAGCAGGCCGGCGAGGATGGCACGGTCGCTGTCGGTGAAGGTCGGCTTACCGACCCGGCGTTGCAGGACCAGCAGTTGGTGCCGGAGTACGAGGATCTCGACGTCCTTCTCCCTGTCGCTCGTCGGCAGGAGCCGTAGGAACGCCAGGGCGTTGGTTGCGGCGAGGTAGGCCAGACGCAGCAGCACGACAGATCATGATGCCGCCGGGGCCCTGCGTAGATGAAGACCCCGGGGTGAACATCAAGGAGCGCCGAAGAGCCGTGATCAGGCCCTCGACCTGCGCGGATGATTTATCGGCACTCGCAGGTGACGACCAGGCCGTACCGGGTGAACTGCCAGAAGGAGATGGGCTGGCGGTTGCGTTCGGCGATGCCGAGGACGACGACGTTGGCCGAGGCGCCGATGGCCGTGGCGTTGCCGCCCAGGTCGGCGCCGAGGGCCAGCGCCCACCACAGCACGTGGACACCGTCGCCGCCGTCGAAGCCGTGGGCCAGGTCGGCGGTGATGGGGGCCATGGTGGCGACGTAGGGAATGTTGTCGACGACCCCCGACAGCACGGCCGAGCCGAACAGCAGCAGCATCACCGCGCCGAGTTCGCTGCCGCCGGTGGCGTCCGCCAGCGCGCGGGAGATCTCCCCGATGACCCCGGTCTCGATGAGCGCCCGACCATGATGAACAACCCGGCGAAGAACGCCAGGGTCGGCCACTCGACCTCGCTCAGCGCCCAGCCGGTCTCCACCTTCGAGACGGCGATGAGCAGCCCAGCGCCGAGCAGGGCCACGACACTGGGCGCGTAGTGCAGCACCGGATGCGCCACGAATCCGAAGACGACCAGGGCCAGGACGGCCAGGCCCTGGTACAGCCGTGGTACAGCAGCCGGTGGTCGCGGATGGCCTCGCGTTCCTCCAGCGCCATCACCTCCGCGGCCCGCTCCTCGTCGTACACCAGCGCGTTGCGGAACATCACCCGGCACAGCAGCCGGTCGGTTCGCTCACCCACCAGACCGTGTTGAGCGCCCTCCACACGCCTGCGCCGCCAAGCCGTATCTCTCCTCTGGCCGCTCAGCGGGGCTCGGGGTTGGGGAAGGCCGGGCGACAGCCCGCGTCCCACTCGGTGCGCCGGTTGCCGTGTGCCGGAATGCCGTCCGCGCGTTTGAGCACCGCGGCCAGATGCATAAGGTTCCACGTCATGAACGAGGAGTTGCGGTTGGTGAAGTCGTTCTCCGGCCCGCCCGAGCCCGGATCCAGGTATGAGGGCCCGGGGCCGGCCTCCCCGTCGACGACGACTTCGCCCTGGTGAAGACGATCGCGCCGAGTGCGGTGCGGGGTATTCCACTCGGTGAGAGCAGGCTGCGCAGCAGGTATGGAGTGACGGTCGTGGGCATCAAGCCCATGGACAACGATTTCACTCACGCGACGGCCGACACGGTCGTCGAGAAGGGTGACGTCATCATCGTCACCGGAAAGACCGCCGCTGTGGAGGCGTTCGCCGAACTGAGCTGAGCCAAGCCGCCGGGCGGGAATCACGCTGGGCCAAGGCCGTTGTGATCCCTGGCGTAAGCTCGAAAGATCTCATACACGCTGCCGCCCGTATGCAGGAAACGCTGGTCGAGGACGGCGGCCAGATCTTCGAGCGCGACGGTCAGGACGGCTGCGGAGGCCCGGACATCGGCGTGCCCAGTGGCACGGATGGACTGGCCCAGTTCAGCGGCGTAGCTGATGGTGTGGGCCAGGGAGGTGTCGCCGAGCCCGTCGTGGAAGCAGTATGACTCGGCGTACTGGAGGAAGTCCACGTGCACGCGAGCGACGTCGGCGGCCAGCCCGTCGAGGAGGGCGACAGCGGAGGCGGTATCCAGAGATTCCTCGGTGAGGTGGGCGCGGCGCAGATGTGACAGACGCAGCGCGAGGGCCCGCCGACGTGTGAGGGCCGGATAGATGCCGAGGACCCAGGAGACGGTGGCGGTCAGCAGAGCGAAGCCGACGAGGGCTTCCAGCGGAGCGACGATGCGCAGCCATCCGACTGTGGGGGTGATGTCGCCGAGACCGAGAGTGGCCAAGGTGACCAGTGAGATGTACAGAGCGTCCACCGGTGTCGAGTGCTCCATCGGATCCAGGCCTCTGGCGAAGGAGAAGCCGTAGGGCATGTGCGGCCAATAGACCAGCGCCCACCCGATGGCCACTCCGCAGGCCCACATGGCCACCACCACGACCATGCCGAGCGGCCCCGCCAGACCTGCGGCCCGCCGACGGGGGCTCAGCCGCGATGACAGCCGCCACAGGCCGGTCATGACCATCCTGCTCAGTCCCCCGTGCCGGGTCGGGTGCCACAAGGTGTGGAACACATCGCGAAGGATGAACATCACGGTTGCCGCACCAGCCATGGTGATGATCCAATTCATACGATCTCCGAACGCTGCCGCACCTCCTCAGCATGCAGCCCCCTCTGCTGTCACTGGATGAGGACAAGCCGTATGACCATCATTTGGAGGGGAGCAGAAGACCGGTCGGACGCCTGCGCGGTCCTCGGCGGCGTAGATCAGCTGCCGCCGAGGAGTTCGCCCAGACCCTGGCGGGTGGTGGCCAGCACCACGCGGTCGTGCGGCTTCAGTACATAGCCGGGGTGCAGGTCCCACACCAGACCGGGCTCCCGGTCGGCGCCGTCGTACGGGAGCGCCGCGGCGAGGTCGCGCTGCCGGTCCGCCGGTTCCGCCGCGTCGAGCGCGATCACTCGCCAGGCGCCGGGCTTGAACGCTTCGGCGACCGTGCGGTCCTCCAACTGCGGATGGCCCGCGACGTGCAGTGCGGCGAAGAGCAGCACTGTGCGTTCGACCGGTATGGCTCCCAGGACCTGGCGGCCCATCATGGCCCCGGCGAAGGCTGGGGCGGCGAGTGTGGAGACACTGCGGCTGCGGGTCAGGGCCCGGGGGTGAGCGGCGCGCAGGGTGCGGTAGACGGCCGTGGCGAAGTGATCGTCGTACAGGCGCAGTGCCACCCGCAGTCCGGGTTTGACCGAGCGGGCGTACAGCGTCGCCTCCAAGTTGGTGATGTCGGAGCTGGTCAGCGCGAGCAGCGCATGCGCCCGCCGGATCTTGGCGGCCTCCAGAACGCCTTCCTGGGTGACATCACCAACGACGGTCGGCACCCCCAGCCGCCGGGCGAGCGGGATGCCCCGCGCTTCGGGGTCCTCCTCCACACACACCACAGGGATGTCCAGCTCACGCAGTCGCGCCAGCACACGAGTGCCCACCTTGCCGAGGCCGAGCTGCGATGATGATGTTCGGCGGGTCACCGACGAGCGTCGCGGTGCCGCCGATGTTGGACGCCATCACCTCGGCGATCAGGAACGGCGCCGCGGGCAGCGAGAGGCGCTCGCACACCAGCAAGGTGACAGGCGCGACCAGCAGCACGGTGGTGACGTTGTCCAGCAGCGCGGAGGCGGACGCGGTGATCACTATCAGCATCGTCATCACGCGGAAGGGCTTGCCGCGGGCGCGTTTGACCGCCCAGATCGCCAGATACTCGAACAGGCCGGTCTGCCGCAGCACCCCGACGATCGCCATCATGCCGAGCAGCAGGAAGATGACGTTCCAGTCGATCCCGGAGCGTTCGTCGAAGAAGGCGGCCTTGTCATCGGTGGCACTGATCGTGAGCATGGCCGCCGCCCCGGCCAGGGCGGCGGCCGTGCGGTGCACGCGCTCGCTGATGATCGCCACGTACGCGATCACGAAGACCGCGATCGCCGCCCAGCTGTGCCAGTCGCTCATGTCACCCCAAGAAGACGTTCCAGCAGATGCGCGGCGGTGATCACGCCGAGCAGCCGGGAGCCGCCGCGCTCCCCTCGCTCATCCCGTTCCACCACCGCGATCAGCGGGCTGCGTTCGCGCGCCATCAGCGCCGCGACCTCCAGCGCGGTGTCATCCGGGTCCGCGACCGGCGGCTTGTGACGTTCCCGGGGCAGGCAGTCGGCCACCCGCCGTCCCGTCAGCGCCTGGCACAGCCGGTCCGCGTGCGGCTCATCGACCACCGCCGCGAGCGTGGGGTCTTCGATCACGTAGCCGGGCACGAGCAGCTTGACCAGGGCCGACCCGGGCAGCACGGCATAGGGCTCCGCTCCCTCGTCCATCACCAGCACCCCGGGCAGCCGCTGCTCGGCCAGCAGACGGGCCGCGTCCAGCGCGTCGCTGTCCAGACGCACCGACGGATATTCCACCGCCAGATCACGTGCGCGCATTGCCGTCCTCCTTCATCCGGGCCGCGGGCTCCGCGGCCACCGCAGTCCGCTTCCCCTTGCGCTCGTCGTCATTGTCGTCATCCGGTATGCCGACGAGGTCCTCGACATCGAAGAGGCGGGCGACGGGCACATCCGTACTGCTGTGGGCGGCGATGGAAAAGGCGATGCACACCGCGATCAGGGTGTATGCCTCCTGGCCTTGCGGGATGCCGGACTGCAGCACCAGCAGCCCGTAGACGACGGAGGCGAAGCCCTTCGGGCCGAACCAGGCCGCCGCCAGCTTCTCCCGCCGGTCGAAACGCGTGCCGATCAGCGAGATCAGCAGCGACGCAGGCCGGACCAGAACGATCGCCAGCACCACGGCGACATATCCGCCGGCCGACAGGTCACCGAACAGGTGCGGCGTCAGCAGCGCCCCGAACACGAGCAGCGCCGCGAACTTGCTCAGCTCCGCCAGCGCCTCCCCCAGCGGCTCGAAGGCGTCCCTGGACTCCGGCGACACCGAGGCGAGCACCGCGCCCGCGGAGAATGCCGCCAGGTACGGGTTGGCGTGGGTGAGGTGGCACGTCGCGTAGAGGATCACCCCGGCCGCCAGCGGCAGCAGCGGCTGGAGCTTCGGCTCCGCACCCAGCAGCCGGAACCGTACGAGCCCGTTCACGGCCAGTGGCAGCACGATGCCCAGCGCCAGACCGCCGACCAGCTCCAGGGCGATCTTCGACAGCGACGCCTCCGCCGCATCCGAGGCCGGCCCGGCCGCCGCGATCAGCACCAGCACGACCGGCAGCGCCAGCCCGTCGTTGATCCCGCTCTCCACGTTCAGCAGCTGCCTCAGCCGCGCGGGAACCTCCTTGCGGCCCACGATCGCCGACGCGAACACCGGGTCGGTCGGCGCCAGCACGGCCCCGACCAGGAAGGACGTCGTCCAGTCCAGACCGGCCAGGAAATGGGTGATCAGCGCCATCCCCACAAACGCCAGCGGCATCCCGAGCCCGAGGGCACGCGCCGGATTCCGCCAGGCGCCGCGCAGGGATGGGAACGAGACGTGCATGCCGTCGGTGAACAGCACCGCGAACAACGCCAGATCGGCCGTGACCGAGACGATCGGGCTGGCCGATGTGATGTGGATCAGGCCAAAGGCCCCGTCACCGACGAGTGCGCCCGCAACGAGGAAGAGCAGCGAGGTGGAGAGTACGGACCGGGCCGCCAAGCCCGAGACCAGCACCGCGATGAGGAGTGCGACGCCGAAAACAGCGATGAGCACCATGGGTTGTTCCGCCCCCGATCGGCAAAGAGAGTGATCCCCTGTTCGCCGACCAGACTTCCCGGCACTCCGTCAGGCACCTGACAGGATCCTGACGCGTTCACTATGGAATCTTGATCCCGGGCCGTATCGGACCGTGGCAGAGCCGCCCTGTACCCCGAGCGGGACGGTCATGGTGTTGCCGGCGCTCGCGCTCGTCATCGTGCATGGCCGCAGCCCGATCCGCGTCGGGGTGCCTCTCGTGCCGCGCTGCTCATGCGGTCACCTGTTCAGGTCACGGCGACCGAAGCAAACGGTGCCCAGCGCCAACGAACGTGACCGCGGAAACGCCGAGGACCGCGGCATCGCCCCACTGGAAGCCGTATGCGAGGGGCTTTCCGTCGATGTAATAGTGAAAGGGGACAGGTAGGCGAGCCAGTCGGCGTCGATGTGAGCGGCGAAGGTGTGGGCGGCAGGAGGTCGAGTTGCCCGGACTCCTCCTCGCTCGCGATGGCGCGGGACCCGGTGGCAATGCCGTAGTTCATGGCGAGCAACGGCAGGATCAGGCCGAAGACGCTGGCCTGGAGGTAGCCGGCGGCGGTGGCGTTGACGTGCAGGGCATCACGCATGGCCTCAGAGGGCGGTATGTGACGTGATGCCGCGTTTGTTGTCGCTGGAACGTGTGGCACAGGCGTATCGGGGCTGATCGGGCTGTCCTGCCGTGCTGGTGTTCCTCGTGAGCGACCGCCAGCCCTACAAGAGCGACTTATCCGACGAGCGGTGGGCCCTGATCGAGCCCGTCATCGCCTCCTGGAAGGCTCAGCATCCCTCCGTCAGCGGCCACCAAGGCGCCTACGAGATGCGGGAGATCGTCAACGCCCTGCTCTACCAGTCCCGTACCGGCTGCCAGTGGGACTTACTCCCCCACGACCTGCCCCCGGTCGGAGCGGTGAAGTACTACTTCTACAAGTGGCGCGACGACGGCACCGACCAGACCATCCACGACCTGCTGCGCTGGCAGGTCCGCGAGAGCCGGGGGCGCAGGGCCGACCCCAGCCTGGTGGTGCTCGACACCCAGAGCCTGCACGCGGCCGCCGGGGTGCCCGCCGACACCACCGGAACACCGGAAGGGATGCGGCAAAAAAAGTCCCGGGCCGCAAACGCGGCCTGGCAGTTGATGTTCTCGGTCTGGTGATCGCGGTGGTGGTGCCGGCCGCGTCCGCGCACGACAACGCCGCCGGCATCGCCTTGCTGGACAAGGTCGCCGCCGACACCGACACGGTGCACAACACCCTGGTGGACCACGGGTTCAAGACCGCCGTCATCGACCACGGGCAGAAGGTGGGCATCGACGTCGAAGTCGTCGAGCGCAACCCGGCAACCAGCGGGTTCGTCCCGCAGCCCAAGAGATGGGTGGTGGAGCAGACGAACGGGATCATGATGCTGCACCGCAGGCTGGTACGGGACTACGAGCACCGGCCCACCTCCGCCGAGTCGAGGGTGTACTGGGCCATAAGCGACCGGATGGCCCGGATGCTCACCTCGACCTCCACCCCTACCTGGCGCGGCGCATGAGCGGCAGCGAGCTGACCTTGGGAGCGGTACTGGCGCACCTGGAGGAGCAAGAGCGCGAGATCGCCGCGCAGGCCGAGGCTACGCGGGTAAGCATCGCGGAACTCGCGGCGCAATTGGAGGAGTTCGACCGGGTCGCCGAGGAGGTCCGCATCACCCGCAAGACTCACCCGCAAGACGCTGCTGGCGCTGCCTGATCCATCCCCGCCGGCGCCGCCGGCCGCGAAGCTGCCGGACCATCCGGCCTACCGGCAGATCATGGCGGTGTTCGCCGCGGCCGGCGCCCCGCTGCGGGCCCGGGCGGTCTGCGGGGCGATGGATCTGGAGATCGCGCCCAGCAACGTCAACAACGTCCGGCTGAAGCTCAAGTGGCTGGCCGGGCGCGGGATCCTGATCGAGACCGAGCAGGGGTTGTTCACCCGGCCACGGCCATAACCGCCCAGCGCTCCCGTGACCAGACCGCTTGCCCCAATCGAAAGGGCAAACCTGCGCCGATCACCGGTCCGGAGCAGATCGCCAGCCTGGACATACGAAGACGCGAGCGCCTCGGCGCCATCCTCCACGAATACCGGCATGCCGCATGACCTGGGCGGATGAAGTTCTGGCAAGCGCACCGTTCTGCCGATTCAACGCTCGGCATAGATCACGAAAGAGGTGGAACGGGCAGTCATGCCTCCACGCGGCGTTTCAGCGTCTGATTGAAGGCTTCGAACCCCTCGTGGCCTCCGCGCGGCCCTTCTTTGACCAGCCGGGCCAGCAACCCGCTGAAGGTCTCCCGGTGAGTCAGCCTTGTCCCGCCGCCGGGGAGGTCTGCGAGCACGAATTCGTGAACACCGGTGTAGATCGCATGGGGCAGCCAGGCGGCGCCGGGAATCACGGCTGCCCACGCCAGCCTGACACCCGGTGTCGCCTCAAGGACAGGTACGTCCACTACGTAAGGCTTTCTGCCGGGCGGCCCGAGGACGAGTCGTAACCGGTTGCCGACTTGGGCATGTCCGTCGAGTTCCTGGATGTACGTCGTCCACGTTGGATAGCGCGGAAAGTCGGTGAGCACATCCCACACCCGCTGCGGGCTCGCTCCTACGTCCACTACTGCTTCGATCGTTCGCATGCCACGGAACGTAGCCCTCTTTGAATCAAGTACAAATATGCATCCAGTTCAAATTTATGTCAGTGACGGCTATGCTCCTGACGTGCACACCGAAGCCGGCGACTCGCGCGAGGTCGGACTGCGAGCCAGCAAGAAGGCACTGACTTGGCGGACGATCCGCGCCACAGCCCTGACCCTGTTCGAGGAGCGCGGGTTCGACGCAGTCACCATCGACGAGATCGCCGCTGCGGCCAACGTCGCACGTGGGACCTTCTTCAACTACTTCGAAAACAAAGAGGCGGTCGTCGTCACCTACGGCGCGAACGAGGCCGAGATCCAGCGCCGCCTGATGGAGCAACGGCCGACAGACGAGTCACTGTGGGACTCGTTGGTGGCGATCATCCTCGGCTACCTCGACGAATTCGAACCGCAGATCGTCGTGCACCTGCGTCTCAAGAGCGGCTCACCCACCCTGTCCCGATCCGCTCGACCGATGACTCAACGACTTGTGGCCGACCTGCGAACCTGGGCGCTCGAACGCCATTCCCACTTGCCCGAGCCGGAGATCATGCTCTTGATCAACGTTGCGGTCACCGCCCTCGGGACCGGTGTCCACTACTGGCAGACCGACCAACCCGCCGCAGACAGGATCGCCATGGTGCACGCCTTGTTGGACCACGTCGGCACTGGCCTGGCAGCTACCCGTAGGTGACTTCGCGTGTCAACATGCCGCGTACCGAGAGTCGATACACAGACGGGCGACCATGCCGTCCAGCGCCGCGTTCCGCCTGGTCCACGGTCAGGCCCTAGGCGTGCTTCACCGAGATCCAGGCGCGGCCGTGGGTGCAGCAATAGAGGGCCGGTGGCCTCTTCAAGCGGATTCTCCAAGCAGCCGGCCTGCCTCGACGGTGCACCCAGGGCGCGATCGACGGCTGGGGGAACGGTCAGGGTGTGCCACCACTCCTACGTAGAGAGCGAAACGGACATCGGCTCACGTACCACCCTCTCAGGCAAGCTTGCCGTGTTGTTCTTCTGCGAGGGGTAGGTGGAGGCGTACAGCATTCCGACGCGAACTCATCGGCATGTCGCCCAGGCGCTGCGACGCCGCCTGGTCCTGCGTACCGGTAGTTCGTTGAATTCGGCGGTAGAGGTCAATGCCGTGTCCGGTGGTGACCGCGTCGATCAGGGCTTGGAGCTCGGAGGGTGGGTCGGTGTCCGTCCGGGCTCGCCACCATCGGGTGAGGGTGGTGGCGGGGGTGAGCCAGGAGCGGATGGTTCGTAAGGC
>NZ_JBHYVB010000085.1:34132-44843 GCF_042750115.1 Streptomyces sp. NPDC059455 | reverse complement strand
CACGGTCCCCCTGAACCGCCTCTTTGGGGCCCCGACCAACACCCAACCCAGTCACCCCCACCACTACCATTTACCGTCCCACACAAAACACCCGGGGCCGGGCCCGGGCCCCCGCCCGGGTGTATTTTGTCCTCGAGGACTACGGAAGGGAGGACTACGGAAGGTTGCGTGCCATCACGATGCGCTGAACCTGGTTGGTACCCTCGTAGATCTGCGTGATCTTGGCGTCCCGCATCATCCGCTCGAGCGGGTAGTCACGGGTGTAGCCGTAGCCGCCGAGCAGCTGGACGGCGTCCGTGGTGATCTCCATCGCGGCGTCGGAGGCGTAGCACTTGGCCGCGGCGCCGAAGAACGTCAGGTCCTCCTTGCCGCCCCCGAGGGACACCCGCTCGGAGCGGGCCGCCGCCGCGTAGGTGAGCTGCCGGGCGGCCTCCAGCTTCATCGCCATGTCGGCCAGCATGAACTGGACGCCCTGGAAGTCGCCGATCGGCTTGCCGAACTGCTTGCGCTCCTGGACGTACCCCTTGGCGTAGTCGAGCGCGCCCTGGGCGATGCCGAGGGCCTGGGCGGCGATGGTGATCCGGGTGTGGTCGAGGGTCTTCATCGCGGTGGCGAAGCCGGTGCCCTCGGCGCCGATCATCCGGTCGGCCGGGATCCGGACGTTGTCGAGGTAGACCTCGCGGGTCGGGGAGCCCTTGATGCCGAGCTTCTTCTCCGGGGCGCCGAAGGAGACGCCCGGGTCGGACTTCTCGACGACGAAGGCGGAGATGCCCTTGGAGCGCTTCTCGGGGTCGGTGACGGCCATCACCGTGTAGTACTCGGAGACCCCGGCGTTGGTGATCCAGCGCTTGACGCCGTTGAGCACCCAGAAGTCGCCGTCGCGGACCGCCTTGGTCTTCATCCCGGCCGCGTCCGAGCCCGCGTCCGGCTCGGAGAGGCAGTACGAGAACATCGCGTCGCCCTTGGCGAGCGGGGCCAGGTACTTCTTCTTCAGCTCCTCGGAGCCGGAGAGGATGACCGGCAGCGAGCCCAGCTTGTTGACCGCGGGGATCAGCGAGGAGGAGGCGCAGACCCGGGAGACCTCCTCGATGACGATCACCGTGGCCAGCGCGTCCGCGCCCGAGCCGCCGTAGGACTCGGGGACGTGCACCGCGTGGAGATCGTTCGTGACGAGGGCGTCCAGCGCCTCCTGGGGGAAGCGGGCCTCCTCGTCGACCTCGGCCGCATAAGGGGCTATCTTCGCCTCGGCGAGAGAGCGGACGGCGTCCCGGAGCATGTCGTGCTCTTCGGACGGCCGGTACAGGTCGAAGTCGTTCACCGAGGACGCCAAAGCCTCTCACTCCCCAAGAGTGCTAACTACCGTTAAGTAACTGAATTCTAGAGGCGACGCCTCGGTAGGTATACGTGAGTTACCTGACAGAGTCGGCTGAGCCCGTCCCCGGGTCCCGACTATGCTCAGGCACCGCATCTGCGATCGACCGTTCTGGAGCACTGCATGGCCCTCAAGATCACCGTGATCGGCACCGGCTACCTCGGCGCCACCCACGCAGCGGCCATGACGGAGCTGGGCTTTGAGGTGCTGGGTCTCGACATCGTGCCCGAGAAGATCGCGATGCTCACCCAGGGCCGGGTGCCGATGTACGAACCCGGGCTCGAGGAGCTGCTGCGGCGGCACGTCGTGGGGATCGAGGGGTCCAGCGGGCGGCTGCGCTTCACCACCTCCTACGAGGAGGCCGGGGAGTTCGGCGACATCCACTTCATCTGCGTGAACACCCCGCAGAAGCACGGCGAGTACGCCTGTGACATGAGCTATGTGAACTCCGCGGTGGAGTCGCTGGCCCCGCATCTGCGCCGCCCCGCGCTGGTCGTGGGCAAGTCCACGGTGCCGGTCGGCAGCGCCGACCTGCTCGCCGCCCGGCTGGCCGAGCTGGCCCCGGTGGGAGCGGACGCGGAGCTCGCCTGGAACCCGGAGTTCCTGCGCGAGGGGTTCGCCGTCCAGGACACCCTGCACCCGGACCGGATCGTGGTCGGCGTCGCCGGCGACCGGGCCGAGAAGCTGCTCCGCGAGGTGTACCAGACGCCCATCGGCGAGGGCTCGCCCTTCGTGGTGACCGACTTCCCGACCGCCGAGCTGGTGAAGGTCGCGGCCAACTCCTTCCTGGCGACCAAGATCTCCTTCATCAACGCGATGGCCGAGGTCTGCGAGGCCGCGGGCGGCGATGTGGTCAAGCTCGCCGAGGCCATCGGCTACGACGAGCGCATCGGCAAGAAGTTCCTCCGGGCCGGGATCGGCTTCGGCGGCGGCTGTCTGCCGAAGGACATCCGGGCCTTCATGGCGCGCGCCGGTGAGCTCGGCGCCGACCAGGCGCTGACCTTCCTCCGCGAGGTCGACTCGATCAACATGCGGCGCCGCGGCCATATGGTCGAGCTGGCCCGCGAGGCCGTCGGCGGCGCCTTCCTGGGCAAGCGGGTCGCGGTACTGGGCGCGACCTTCAAGCCGGACTCCGACGACGTCCGGGACTCCCCCGCGCTCAACGTGGCCGGGCAGATACAGCTCCAGGGCGCCCAGGTGACCGTCTTCGACCCCAAGGGCATGGAGAACGCCCGCGCCCTCTTCCCGACCCTCGCCTACGCCCCGACCGCGGCCGCGGCGGCGGAGGGCGCCCATGCGGTGCTGCACCTCACCGAGTGGCGCGAGTTCCGCGAGCTGGACCCGGCGATCCTCGGCACGGTCGTCGCCGAGCGCCGCATCCTCGACGGGCGCAACGCGCTGGACCCCGACGTCTGGCGCGACGCCGGATGGACCTACCGGGCGCTCGGGCGCCCGATGGCGTGAGGCCGCGGTAAGGCCGCCTGTTCGACGGGCCCGGCGTGAGGCCTCCTGTTTCACGGGGCCGCTCGATGTCGGGCGGCCCCGTGAAACAGGACCGCTCGATGTCGGGCGTCGGTGCCGTTCGGTTACTCGGCAGCGTCCGGCTCGGCAGCGTCCAGCTGGTCGATCGTCGCGATGGACGGGCCCCGAGTGGTTCGCGCCGCGCGTGCCGCGTCTTCTGCGCCGCGCAGCGTACGGACCGCGTTCTGCCAGGTCAGCTTGGCCAGGTCGGCCGGTGACCAGCGGCGGTCGAGGAGCTCGGCCACCAGGTTCGGATAGCCCGCGACATCGCCCAGGCCCTCCGGGGTGAAGGCGGTGCCGTCGAAGTCACCGCCGATGCCGATGTGGTCGATGCCCGCCACCTCGCGCATGTGGTCGAGGTGGTCGGCGACGGTCGACACGGTGGCCATGGGGCGCGGGTTGGCCTCCTCGAAGGCGCGCTGCACCTTCATCGCGGCGGGCGTCATCTCCAGCGGATGCAGCCCATGGGCGCGCATGTTCTCGTCCGCCTCCCGGGTCCAGGCGACCGCCTCGGGCAGCACGAACTTGGGCACGAAAGTGGCCATCGCCACGCCCCCGTTGGCGGGCAGCAACTCCAGCACATCGTCCGGGATGTTGCGCGGATGGTCGCAGACGGCGCGCGCGGAGGAGTGCGAGAAGACCACGGGCGCCTCGGTCACCCGGAGCGCGTCCCGCATGGTGTCGGCCGAGACATGGGAGAGGTCGACGAGCATGCCCAGGCGGTTCATCTCGCGCACCACCTCCTCGCCGAAGCGGGTGAGGCCGTGTGCCTTCGGCTCGTCGGTCGCCGAGTCGGCCCAGGGGACGTTGTCGTTGTGGGTGAGCGTCATATAGCGCACACCGAGGTCGTAGAGGGTGCGCAGGGTGGCCAGGGAGCAGTTGATGCTGTGGCCGCCCTCGGCGCCCATGAGGGAGGCGATCCGGCCCTCGGTCCGGGCCGCCTCCATGTCGTCGGCGGTGAAGGCGGGGCGCAGGTCGGTCGCGTACCGGTCGGTGAACCGGCGGACGACGTCGATCTGTTCGAGGGTGGCGCTGACCGCCGTGTCGCCCTGGAAGTCGGAGCGGACGAATACCGACCAGAACTGGGCGCCTACGCCGCCGGCCCGTAGGCGGGGCAGATCCGTGTGGGTGTAGGCGGTGAGGTCGGTGGCCATGTCGCGCTGGTCGAGGTCGTACCGGACCTGCTCGCGCAGGGCCCAGGGGAAGTCGTTGTGGCCGTCCACGATGGGGTGGGTGGCCAGCAGGTCGTGGGCTTGCGCGAGGTGATCGGTCATGTTCGTAGTTTCGCGTGGGGTGGCGTCGAAGTCACGTGTTGTGGGCGCGAGTGGGGTGAGTGGGGGCGCCTGCGGTGGGGGCGTCTGCGGCGGGCTATGCCCCACCCCGCCCCTTCCCGAAACTGGAGGCTCCGCCCCCAGGCCCCCGCCGGGGCTCCGCCCGGGACCCCGCTCCTCAAACGCCGGAGGGGCTGGGAGTTGTCCGGAGGGGCTGGGTTGCCCCGGAGGGGCTTGAATACAGCTCAGTGGCCGAAGCCGAACGAGCCCGCCCCGTCCACCTTCGCCCGCAGGCGCTTGCCCTTCTCCGTGGCCTGGGCGTTGAGTTCGTCCTGGAACTCGCGCATGCGGGCCTGGAGTCCGGCGTCGTGCGCGGCCAGGATGCGGGCGGCGAGCAGTCCCGCGTTGCGGGCGCCGGCTACGGAGACCGTGGCCACCGGAACCCCCGCGGGCATCTGGACGATCGACAGCAGCGAGTCCATGCCGTCGAGGTACTTCAGCGGTACGGGCACCCCGATGACCGGCAGCGGGGTGACGGACGCGAGCATGCCCGGGAGGTGGGCGGCGCCGCCCGCGCCCGCGATGATCGCCTTGAGGCCGCGGTCCGCCGCGTTCTCGCCGTAGGCGACCATCTCGCGCGGCATGCGGTGTGCCGAGACGACATCCACCTCGTACGGGACCTCGAACTCGTCGAGGGCCTTGGCCGCTGCTTCCATGACGGGCCAGTCGGAGTCGGAGCCCATGACGATGCCGATCACAGGAGCGCTCATTCGGTGATGGTCCCTCGGAGGTAGTCGGCGGCGTGGCGGCCGCGCTCGCGGACGTCGGCCAGGTCGTCGCCGTAGGTGTTGACGTGGCCGACCTTGCGCCCGGGCTTCACGTCCTTGCCGTACATATGGATCTTGAGCGCCGGGTCGCGCGCCATGCAGTGCAGATACGCCCCGTACATATCGGGGTAGTCGCCGCCGAGCACATTGGTCATCACCGTCCACCGCGCGCGTGTGCGCGGGTCGCCCAGCGGGAGGTCGAGCACGGCCCGTACGTGGTTGGCGAATTGGGAGGTGACGGCGCCGTCCTGGGTCCAGTGGCCGGAGTTGTGGGGGCGCATGGCCAGCTCGTTGACCAGCAGCCGGCCGTCGCGGGTCTCGAAGAGCTCGACCGCGAGATGGCCGACCACCCCGAGCTCGGCGGCGATCTTCAGCGCCATCTCCTGCGCCTGGCCGGACAGCTCCTCGGAGAGGCCGGGGGCGGGGGCTATCACGGTGTCACAGACCCCGTTCACCTGGATCGACTCCACGACGGGGTAGGCGACGGCCTGGCCGTGCGGGGACCGTACGACATTGGCGGCGAGCTCGCGGGCGAAGTCGACCATCTCCTCGGCGAGGACGGGAACGCCCGCGCGGAACGGCTCGGCCGCGTCCGCCACGCCGCGGACGACCCAGACGCCCTTGCCGTCGTAGCCGCCGCGCACCGTCTTGAGGACGACCGGAAAGCCATCGCCCTCGTCCGCGAATCGCGCCACGTCCTCGGGGTCGGCCACGATGCGGTGGCGGGGGCACGGCACACCGGCCGTACGCAGCCGCTCGCGCATCACACCCTTGTCCTGGGCGTGCAGCAGCGCCTCGACTCCGGGGCGGATGACCACGCCGTCCGCTTCCAGGGCGCGCAGATGCTCGGCCGGGACATGCTCGTGGTCGAAGGTGACCACATCACAGCCCTGTGCGAAAGCACGAAGGGTGTCCAGGTCGCGGTAGTCGCCGATGACGACATCGCTGACCACCTGGGCCGCCGAGTCCTGGGGGGTGTCACTGAGCAGCTTGAACCTGATGCCGAGGGGGATGCCCGCCTCATGGGTCATACGGGCGAGCTGGCCGCCGCCGACCATGCCGACTACCGGGAATGTCACGCTCCCAGGGTAACTTCCCCCTTCGACCGGCCCTGACCTGCGTTGGAGGAACCTCCAGATAATCCGCCGGGCCCAGCCTCGCGGCCTGAAGGGCGCGGGGCGCCGCCGCTGGTTAGCATGGGGGGATTGATGACGCCGACGGACGGGGCTGAACGATCACCATGAGTGAACGGAGCACACTCGGTGGGCTGCGTGCCCGGATGGGGCAACTGACCCACGAGATCGCGAAGTTCGGGGTGGTCGGCGGTGCCGGCGTCTTCGTCAATCTCGCGGTGTTCAACCTGGTGCGCGGGGTCACCGAACTCCCCGTGGTGCGGGCCAGCATCGTGGCCACGGTGGTCGCCACCGCCTTCAACTACCTGGGATACCGGTACTTCACCTACCGGGATCGCGACAAGCAGGGCCGCACCAAGGAGCTCAGCCTCTTTCTGCTGTTCAGCGCCATCGGCCTGATCATCGAGAACGGCGTGCTCTACACCGCCACCTATGGCTTCGGGTGGGACAGCTCACTCCAGAGCAATGTGTTCAAGTTCGTCGGCATCGGCCTGGGCACCCTCTTCCGCTTCTGGTCCTACCGGACCTGGGTGTTCCGGACGCTGCCGGCACGGGAGGCCGTCGAATGCGCGGAGGCCTTCCTCTCCGAGGTGCCGCCCGCCCAGGCCACCCGGAAGCAGCCGGTCCGGAAGTAGCGCCCGGCGGCACGACAGGGCCGGTAGCGCCCAGCGGCACGACAGGGCCGCTCAGGAGGCCGGGGGGTCCTCGGCCTCCCGGCTGAGGAAGAGCGCGAACACCGGCGGATGCTGCTGGAGCAGCTCCAGACGGCCGCCGTCCGCCTCCGCCAGGTCCCGCGCCACGGCGAGCCCCAGCCCCGTGGAGTTGCGCCCGCTGACCGTGCGCTCGAAGACCCGCGCCCCCAGGTCAGGCGACACCCCGGGCCCCTCGTCCGAGACCTCCACCACGGCCTGGTTGCCGGTGACGCGGGTACGCAGCGCGACCGTGCCGTCACCGTGCATCAGCGAGTTCTCGATCAGCGTGGCCAGCACCTGGGCGACCGCGCCCGGGGTGCCGACCGCGCGCAGCCCCTTCTTGCCCGAGCGCACGATCGCGCGGCCCTCGCTGCGCGAGGCCGGGCGCCACTCCTCGATCTGCTGCTTGACGACCTCGTCCAGGTCGAAGGCGACGGCGGAGCCGCTGCGCGGATCGCGCGAATTGGTCAGCAGCCGCTGGACGACATCGGTGAGCCGCTCCACCTGGCCCAGGGCGATCGTCGCCTCCTCCTTGACCGTCTCCGGGTCGTCGGTGAGCGTGATCTCCTCCAGCCGCATCGACAGCGCGGTCAGCGGCGTACGGAGCTGGTGGGAGGCGTCGGCGGCCAGCCGACGCTCGGCGGTGAGCATCCGGGCGATGCGCTCGGCGCTCGCGTCCAGGACATCGGCGACCCGGTCCAGCTCCGGCACCCCGTAGCGCCGGTGGCGCGGCCGGGGGTCCCCGGAGCCCAGCCGCTCGGCGGTCTCCGCGAGATCGGTGAGCGGGGCGGAGAGCCGGTGCGCCTGGCGTACGGCGAGGGCCACCGCGGCGAGCACGGCGAGCAGCGCCACCGCCAGGATGATCAGCATGGTGCGGCCGATCTCGCGGCTCACCGTGGAGCGGGACGCCTCGACCCGGACGACCTCGCCCTGTTCCCCCGGCTCCTCGGCGGAGATGACACTGCCCGTGGGGCGCTTGCCGATCTCCACCGTGCGGTGGTCGGGCATCCTGATCACGGCGTAGCGGCCGGGCTCGATCTGCTCGCGCAGCACCCGGGGGGTGACCCCCTCGCCGCCCAGCAGCCTGCTGTCGACGATGCTGACCAGGCGCACCGCGTCGGAGCTCACGCTCTCCTGGGCGCTGTTCTCGATGGTCCGCGTCTCGACGATGACCAGCGACAGGCCGAAGACCGCGATGACGACGAGCACCACGGCCAGGGTGGAGTTGATCAAGCGACGGCGCATTGCCCTACCGTGTCAGCTCTGGTCAGCTTTTCTCGAATCTGAAGCCGACGCCGCGGACGGTGGCGATATAGCGGGGGTTGGCCGCGTCGTCACCGAGCTTCTTGCGCAGCCAGGAGATATGCATGTCGAGGGTCTTGGTGGAGGACCACCAGGTGGTGTCCCACACCTCGCGCATCAGCTGATCGCGGGTGACCACCCGCCCGGCGTCCCGCACCAGGACCCGCAGCAGATCGAACTCCTTGGCGGTCAGCTGGAGCTCCTCGTCGCCCATCCAGGCGCGGTGCGACTCGACGTCGATCCGCACGCCGTGGGTGGCCGGCTGCTGTTGCTGCGTCTCGACGGCGCCGCGCCGCAGCAGCGCCCGGACCCGGGCGAGCAGCTCGGCGAGCCGGAACGGCTTGGTCACGTAGTCATCGGCACCGGCGTCCAGGCCGACCACCGTGTCCACCTCGTCCGCACGGGCCGTGAGCACCAGCACCGGAAAGCCATGGCCCTCCGTACGGAGCCGACGGCAGACCTCGAGCCCGTCCATCCCGGGCAGGCCGAGGTCGAGGACGATCAGATCGACGCCTCCTTGCAGACCGGCGTCGAGCGCGGTGGGTCCGTCCTCACGCACCTCGACCTCGTACCCCTCGCGGCGCAGGGCGCGGGCGAGCGGCTCCGAGATGGATGCGTCATCCTCGGCGAGCAGTACTCGGGTCATGGGGGTGATGGTAGTCCGCTGAGGTCGGAGCACGGGGCGCGTACGGCGCGACGGACGGAGCACGAAAGGTTGCACGCCTCGCTCGTGAGGTATCTCTCACCGTCCCCAAAGGTGTCAAGAACGTGTCGTATGGTGAAACAACGTCTGCAGCACTCCTCCGGGACCTTTGGTGGCGACGACGCACCCAAAGGTCTCTGTCATGTCCGGAGCGGGACGAGGTTGGCACAACCGACCCGGCCCACATCCGGCGCTCAGTCGCTCAGCCATCCCCCCATGGGCGCTGGCCCCGCCGGCAGCGCTCCCTGAGCACGCAAGGAAAGCACCATGGCGTCCAGCCTGACGAAGGGCGCCACCGCGCAGGAGACCCCTGCCGGCGGCAAAACCTTCTTCGGCCACCCCCGCGGCCTGGCCACTCTCTTCATGATCGAGATGTGGGAGCGGTTCAGCTTCTACGGCATGCGGGCCCTCCTCGTGGTCTATCTGATCTCCGGTGGCCCGGACGCCAAGAACGGCGGGCAGGGCGGCGGACTCGGGATGACCGAGGGCAACGCGGTGGCCATCTACTCGGTGTACCTGGCCATGGTCTATCTGCTGGCCATGCCGGGCGGCTGGTTCGGCGACCGGGTCTGGGGGCCGCGCAAGACGGTGGTGATCGCGTCCGGCATCGTCATGGCCGGGCATCTGGCGCTCTCCGTCCCCGGCCAGGCGACCTTCTTCGCCGGTCTCGGCCTGGTGGCGCTCGGCTCCGGTCTGATCAAGGCCAATATCTCGACGATGGTCGGCCAGCTCTACGACGGTCCGCAGGACCCGCGCCGGGACGGCGGCTTCACCATCTTCTACATCGGCATCAACCTCGGTGCCTTCGCCGCTCCCCTGGTGATCGGCACCGTCGGCCAGTCGTACAACTGGCACCTGGGCTTCGCGCTCGCCGCCCTCGGCATGGCGCTGGGCCTGGTCCAGTTCCTGATCGGCACCCGCCACCTGAGCGCGGAGAGCAACGTCGTCCCGACCCCGCTGGCCGCCGAGGAGCGCCGCTCCTGGCTGCGCAAGGCGATGATCTGGCTGATCGTGGCCGCGGTCTTCTACACCGGCGTGGTGCTCAGCGGCAGCTGGACCCTCAACTGGGTGCTGATCCCGATCACCATCCTCGGCCTGATCATCCCGACCGGGGTGCTGATCCGGATCAAGCGCGACCGGGAGCTCTCGGCGGTCGAGCAGACCAAGGTGAGCGGCTACATCTGGTTCTTCGTGGCCGCCGCCGTGTTCTGGATGATCTACGACCAGGGCGGTTCGACGATGTCGGCCTTCGCCGACTCCAAGACCGCGGACACGATCTTCGGGCTGCACTTCCCGTCCTCGTGGTTCCAGTCCGTCAACCCATTGATGATCATGGCGCTGGCGCCGGTCTTCGCCTGGATGTGGCTGTGGCTGGCGCGGCGTGACCGGGAGCCGAACACCACGCTGAAGTTCGCGATGGCCCTGGTCCTGGTCGGCGCCTCGTTCTTCGTCTTCGTCGTGCCGATGGGGATGGCCGGGGACGGGACCAAGGTCAGCCCGCTGTGGCTGGTGTCGATCTACATGATCCAGACGATGGGTGAGCTGTGCCTGTCGCCGGTCGGCCTGTCGGTGACCACCAAGATGGCGCCGGCGAAGTACGCCAGCCAGATGATGGGCGTGTGGTTCCTGGCCGTGACCGCGGGCGACTGCGTCACGGGCCTGCTGTCCATCGCCGGGGTCGACCTGAGCGGGGTCGGGGTGATCGGGCTGGAGGCGACGCTGGCGGCGCTCGCGGGCTTCGCGGTCTTCATGTACCGGAGGAAGGTCGTGGCGTTGATGGCCGACGTCCACTGACGTCCGTAAGGACGTCCTTGAGAGGCTCACGAGGGGCGCGGCCCGGGGGCTTTCCCGCCGGCGCCGACGGCCTAACCCCGGTTTCGGGGCTGAGCC
>NZ_JBHYVB010000085.1:3943-34122 GCF_042750115.1 Streptomyces sp. NPDC059455 | reverse complement strand
GGGTATCTCATCCCCGCGGTGGTTGGGGGTGTCGTGCTCTGCCGCCCCAGGAGCCCTGTATTATTCTGTGTGTTCGCCGCCCTGGCGGGGGGGGGGGGGGGGCGCCGCCCGCGCCGGGCCCTTCGCCATTCCCTGTGAGCCGGTGTTCAGCGGGTGGTGCCGCGCAGCTTGCGCCACGGGGTGAGGGTGAAGATGGCGCCGCCGAGCAGCACGGTGGTACCGGCGATCAGAGCGAGCGCCTTCAGCCCGCCGTGGTCACTGGCACCGGTGTCGGCGAGCCCGCCGCTGGTGGCCGAACCGCCGCTGCTGCCCGAACCGCCGCCACCGGAGGTGCCGCCGCCGGAGCCGCTGCCGCCGCCGGTCGAGTCACCGCCGGTGGTGCCGCCGGGCTGGCCGGTGGTGTCCAGCTCCAGCGAGGCGCCGGGGTCCTTGGACGGGGTGCAGGTGGTGGTCGTACCGAGCGCCTTGACCGTCAGCACCCCGGGGGTGAGCGTCGACTTGCCGCTCGCGCCCGGCTTGTAGGTGCCGGTGAGGTCGGGGATCTCGATCGGCTCGCCGGACTTGATGGGCCCCTTGTTGGTGGGCCCCGCCACGGCGACGGTGCCCTTGTCCGCACCGCCGACCTTGACGGCCATCGACGGCTTGACCGAATCGGCGGGGATGTCGGCCGGGCTGTCCATCACGGACTTGCCGAACTTCACGGTCAGCGCGAAGTTCCCGCCGCTCTTTTTGGCGTTGATCTGCACCGGGGAGGTCGCGTTCTTGTCGCCGATGGGGGTCTTGCAGGCGTAGGCGACCTGAACCTCCTTACCGGTGTACGAATCGCCACCGCCGCCCCCGCCACCGGTGGTGCCGCTCGTCGTACCACCGGTCGTTCCGCTCGTGGTGCCACTTGTGGTGCCGCTGGTCGTCCCGCTCGTGGTGCCACTCGTCGTACCGCTGGTCGTGCCGCCCGGACCGCTGCCGCCGTCCGTCACCTTGATGGTCGCGGCGGCCTTGACGTCCTCCTTCGCCGAGCACTTGGTGTCCGTGGGCAGCGGCTTGCTGACGTTGATGTTGTAGCCGCCGGGCGTCAGCGTCACCTCTCCCGCCTTGGTGAGCTTCAGCTTCCCCTTCATGTCGGAGAGCTTCATCTCACCGCCCTTGGGGATCGCCGGGTTCTCCCGCGGCCCCTCCATGGCCAGTTCGCCGGTCTGGGCGCCGCCCACCGTGAGGGTGCCGGTCGGCAGCACGGTGTTGGCCTCCAGGTCGAGGATGGGCGGGTTCTTGGAGGCGGCCTGCACCGTCTTCCACACCACCTCGACCTCGTCCCCGACCTTCGCCGTCTCCGGTGCCGTCACGGCCACGGTCGTGGTGCCCTCCACCGGGGGCAGCCCCGAGATGGGGGGCGGTAAGCACTCGGTCTTGTACGAGACCTCGGCGCCCTCCGCGCTGCCCGCGCCGAGCAGCACGCCCGCACCGCCGAGCAGCAGCGCGACGGCGGCCGCACTCACTCTTGGTCGCATCTCACGTGGTTCCTTTCGGGGTCGGTCGGATCTCCTCGGTCGGTGCGGAAATCTGGTGGTGCGGCCGAGCCTCCGGCGCGGCGTCCGGGGTGAACCAGGGCAGTGCCGGCGGTGCGCCGTCCGCCGCGGCCGGTCCGGAAGGCGGCGGCGAGGGCGGGAACGGGGGCGGTGGTGGCGCGCTCCGGGCCGTACGGGGCCGTACCTTGTCCACGACGGCCATGCCGATCCGGAAGACCGTCGCCGAGACCACCACGCACAGCAGGATCCAGAAGAGCGTGACGCCCCAGGGCCGTCCCACCGCCCACGGCTGTTCGACGAGCAGCTTGTGGCCGTAGCGCAGTGAGACCAGATAGTCGCCATGGGCCCCGGCGGACAGTTCGACGTCCAGCTTGACCTGCGCCTTCTTCCCCGGCTGGATGGTCCCCCGCCAGCGCTGCTCCTCCCAGGAGGGGGCGAAGACGCCGTGCGAGCTGCCCACCTCGAAGACCGGGTCGCGGGCCGGGGTCGAGCCGAGGTTCCCGACGGTCACCACGAGCTTTCGCCTGGGCGGTGCGCCGAACCAGGTCAGCAGCCCGCTGGAGCCGTCGAGCCGGGCCGAGAGCACGCTCAGCCGCTCGCCCCCGGTCCGCTCCTTCGGCAGCGGCGCGACCGGGTGCCCGGCGACCTTGAACGCCACGTCCGCGGCGGCGGCTTCGCCGGTGACGGTCGCTATATGGATGACACAGGGGCAGGGTTTGGGCGGCTCGGACACCGGCAGCTTCTTGGTGAAGGTGCCGTCCTTGCCGACGGTGGCCGCCCTGCCGTCACCGTTGGCGCAGGAGTTGGTGCCGCCGATCATGTTCTGCCCGCAGATGAGCAGGGTGAGCAGGGCGCGCGGCCGCCAGCGGGCGCCGGTCACGGTGACCGTGCCGCCCGTGCCCGCCTCGGCCTTGGAGACCTTCGCGGTCGGGCCCTCGGCCGCCGCGGCGCCGCCCGTAAGGGGCGCGCCGAGGGTGAGGAGGACCAGGGCGAGCACGGTGACCACGGCGGAGGGCCGGGCCGGGGTGCCTGGGTGTCGGCGTGCGTTCACGAGGTCGCTCCTGCCCCTGTGCGCTGCGGTTGCGGCTGCGGATCCGACTGCGGCCGCGGATCCGGCTGCGGATCCGGCTGCGATCGCGGTGTGCGGCGTCGGCGGCGTCTTGCGCGCAGCAGCCAGACGCCTCCCCCGGCGCCCGCCAAGGCGGTCGCCACCGGCGCGAGCAGCCACCAGGGGACGGCCGTGTATCCGGCGGTCGCCGTGGCGTGCGCGCCCCCGCCCGCGGTGACGGTGAGCGTGACGTCCACCGAGTCGAGGGCGGGCGGGTCCGGCCAGCTCTCGGTGAGCCGGACCCGTTTGCCCGGCGGCAGCTCGACTGGCAGGGTGCGGGGGGCTCGGCGCAGCACCTGGCCGAAGAGCCCGTCGGCGCGTACGGCCAGCCGTGGGGTGAGCACGGTGTTGCCGCGGTTGACGAGGGCGTAACGGATGGCCGCCCCGCCGCCGTGGTCCTGCACCGTCACGTCCTCGACGGAGAGGGCGGACAGCGTCGCGCCGCTGATCCGCAGCCGCAGCCGGACCGCGACCTCCCGGCCGCCGGAGGAGACCATGACCGCGCCGGGGTGCTCACCGGGCACCGCGTCGGAGGGGACGGTGACGGTGAAGGGGATGTCGGCGCGGGTGCGGGGCGGCACCGTCACCCGCCGTTCGGCCGGAGCGATCCGGGCGCCGCCGCCGCCGCGCAGCCGGACGGTGCGGGGGTGCTCGCTCCGGTTGGTGACCGAGAGCTTGTCCTCGAGGACGGCGCCGGGCCCGCCTTCGAGGTAGATGTACGGCCGGTCGCCCGCGCCCGGTGCGCCGCCGCCCCCGGCGGCGGGGGCGGCCGACCAGTCGGGCCCGGCGGCGGCCGCCGTGGAGGCCCACGGCAGGGGGCTCACCAGGGAGGCGGCCAGTAGGACCGGCGCACAGGCGCGGACGGCTCGGCGTCCGGCCGGACGCACGGCTGCCCGCACGGCCGGACGTACGCCTGCCCGCACGGCCGGACGTGCGGCTGCCCGGACAGCCCGGCGGGCGGCGGCCCGCCCGGCCGGGCGGACGACGGCATGGACCGCTGCACGGATACGCGACGGCATCGGCGGCTCCTCGGCTGCCGCGCGCGTCAGGGCGTGGGACGCTGACGGCGGGTCAGCCAGAGCGCCCCGGCCACTCCGGCGAGCAGCACCGTGCCGCCGAGGGTGCCGAGCGCGACGGCGGAGTCCGTCGGTCCGGTCTGCGGCAGCTGGTCGTTGCCGGAGCCGCCCTGCGCACCGCCGGATCCGTCCGATCCGCCCGTGCTCGTACCACCCGTACCGCCCGTACTGCCCCCCGTACCGCCGGTGGAGCCGGAGTCTCCGCCGCCGCCCGCGGCCTTGACGTCCAGCGTCAGCGAGGGCTTGGGGTTGTTGCCGGGGGTGCAGGTCGTGGTCGTGCCCAGCGCCTTGATGGTGAGCGTGGAGGCGGTGAAGGTGACCTTTCCGCTCTTCTTGGGGGTGTAGGTACCCGACAGGTCACTGATCTTGATCGGGGTGTTGGCGGGGATGGCCTTGTCGTTGGCGGGCCCCGACACCGATAGCGTGCCGCTCTCCGCTCCGCCCAGTTTGATGAGCGCGCTGGGGTGCATGGCGCCCTTGCCGAGCTCGACGGGGCTGGAGGAGACGCCCTTCTGGAAGGACATCGTGAGCTTGTAGGCGCCGCCGCTCGCGACGCTCTTGATGTCGATGGGCGATACGGCGCTCTTGTCGCCGATCGGCGTCTTGCACTTGTAGTCGACGTCCACGGTGTCGGCGTGCGCGGCCGGGGCGGTGAGCAGTACCACGGAGCCGGCCAGGGCCGCCGCGAGCGTGAGGGCGCCGCCACGGCCGGCCGGACGGCGTTGGTTGTGGGACACCACGAGATCCCCTCTCGTCAAGCGCCGCAGCCGGATGTAACTGACGGCACATCAGATTGGGCGCTGACGGTACGCCGGGGACCTTGTCATGGGAAGACAAAAAGCACGCCGGATCGGCGTGGGGCGGGGGAAGGGGTGGGGGAAAGCGGGATCGTGGCGCCGGAGCCGTGCTCTTCAGCCCGGCGCGGCGAGTTCGGCCCAGACCGTCTTGCCGGTCCCCTCCACGTTCCGCACGACCCCCCAGTCCAGGCACAGCCGCTGGACGATGAACATGCCGTGGCCGCCGGGGCGTCCGGCGCGGTGCGGGGTGCGCGGCGCGGGCGTACCGGTGCCGAGGTCCACGACCTCGAGACGGAGCACTTTGGCGTTGCAGCTGACGCGCAGCTCCTCGGGGCCGTCGGCGTGCAGACAGGCGTTGGTGACCAGTTCGGAGACGACGAGCAGCACATCCTCGGCGGCGGCCCGGTGGTCGGCGGTCACCGCCGGAAGCCACCCCCAGTCGTGCAGCGCCTGGCGGGTGAAGTCGCGGGCGCGCGGCACGGCACCGCTGGCACCGATCAGATGGAGCCTGCGGATCTGACGGATGGGGCCGGCGGTCGGCGGGGCCGGTGGGGAAGCCGAAGCGGCGGGGCCGTCCGGGTCCGGGCCGCGGTCGCCCGGCGGGTACGGCCGGGTGGTGCTCATCAGCGCTTCACCTCACCGATTCACCGATTCAGGGTCAAGGGTTACCTGATCTCTTCAACAGTTTCAGCCTGTCTCCTGCCCGGCCATAGCGTGAGAACACCCACTACTTCCGCCCCATCGATGTGACGCGGGCAACGCCCCGATGACCCATCGATGACACGCCGGAAACAGGAGTGAGCTATGTCACTCGACAAGGGCGGCGTCAAGCGACTCATGCACGGTAAAGACGGCGTCCGCGCCCGTGATCTCGAACACCCGGGCAACGATCGGCAACATTCCGGCCAGGTGGACGCCACCGCCCGCGGCCTCGGCCTTGAGTCGCGCACCGAGAAGGACATTGAGCCCGGTGGAGTCGCAGAACTCCAGCTTCGAGCAGTCCACCACCAGCCGGACACGTCCCCCCTCCACGCATTTCTCAAGCGGCTCGCGCAGCACCTCGGCGGTGTGGTGGTCCAGCTCACCCACCGGCGTGACGACCGCACTCGCCCCGTGGTGCCGAACCTCGACCTGAAGTCGGCCCTTGCTGGCGCTGCCGACCATCCCGCGGTCCATCTGCGCACCTCTTCTGGCGTCTCGTTGCTTTCGATTGCGCGCATCGAACCCTACGCC
The DNA here is from genome assembly GCF_042750115.1 of Streptomyces sp. NPDC059455. NCBI lineage: Bacteria > Bacillati > Actinomycetota > Actinomycetes > Kitasatosporales > Streptomycetaceae > Streptomyces > Streptomyces sp. NPDC059455. Next base: position 28,385 of record NZ_JBHYVB010000085.1, on the reverse strand, counting down.
TTCTACCCGCCGCTCCGGTAGCCGAACATTTCGCATAGTTCGGCAAATATGGACAACGTGGACTTGCCACTTGGTGGCCGATGCAGGTAGGCGTAGAGGGTCACATCCGCTTACGGCCCGGCTTTGGAGGCGCCGCTCACCGGAGCAGCACGTTATGGCCCCGGCAGCCATATGCCGAAGAACGATGGAGGAGACTATGTCACCCCGCCTCGACGACACGCGTACCGAACCCTCGGGGAGCACTCGGACCACCGTCTCGTCGGCCCCCCTGCCCGAGCAGTTCACCCCCGACGTTGACGCCCCGGCGGCCGTTGGCCATCTCTTCGATGAACTGCCGGAATTGTCCGATATGCCGGAGATACCGCCGTATGACACGGTAGCACCGGTGGACGCGAGGGCTCTGTCGAAGACCCTCTTCGAACGCCTCGAGGTGCTGGAGGAAGGCACCCACGAGTACGCCTATGTGCGTAACACCCTGGTCGAGCTCAACTTGGCGCTGGTCAAGTTCGCCGCCTCCCGGTTCCGCTCCCGCAGCGAGCCGATGGAGGACATCGTCCAGGTCGGCACCATCGGCCTGATCAAGGCGATCGACCGCTTCGAGACCGGCCGGGGCGTGGAGTTCCCGACCTTCGCGATGCCGACGATCGTCGGTGAGATCAAGCGCTTCTTCCGCGACACCAGTTGGTCGGTGCGCGTGCCGCGGCGCCTCCAGGAGCTCCGTCTCGACCTGGCCAAGGCCGGCGACGAGCTGGCCCAGCGGCTCGACCGCGCCCCCACCGTCAGGGAGTTGGCCGAGCGGCTGGACATCAGCCCGGCCGAGGTCATCGAGGGCATGGCCGCGAGCAACGCGTACACCGCGAGCTCGCTGGACGCCCAGCCGGAGGAGGACGACTCCGAGGGCGCGCTGGCGGACCGGATCGGATACGAGGACCACGGGCTCGAAGGCATCGAGTACGTCGAGTCCTTGAAGCCGCTGATCGCCGATCTGCCTGCCCGCGACCGGAAGATCCTCTCCCTGCGCTTCGTGGCCAATATGACGCAGTCGGAGATCGGTGAGGAGCTGGGCATCTCCCAGATGCATGTCTCGCGGCTGCTGTCGCGCACCCTCCGTCGGCTCCGCAAGGGACTGATGATCGAGGAGTGACGCCTCCGCAGACGGATAAGGGCCCGCCCCCGGATCACCGGGACGGGCCCTTATCCGTGTGCCCTGTATCCGTGTGCCCTGCGGTGCGCCTGTGCGTGTCTCTTCGCGGTGCGCCCGTGCGTGTCTCTTCCGCGCCGTCAGATCAGGGTGCCCCCGTGCCACACCGCCGAGACCAGGGGCACGCCGGGGCGGTAGGCGAGGTGCACATGGGACGGGGCGTCCAGCAGCGCCAGATCGGCGCGGGCACCCGGGCTCACCCGGCCCACGTCGGTACGGCGCAGGGCCCGCGCCCCACCGGCCGTCGCGGCCCACACCGCCTCGTCCGGCGTCATCCCCATCTCCCGTACGGCCAGGGCGACGCAGAACGGCATGGAGCTGGTGAAGGACGAGCCCGGGTTGCAGTCCGGGGACAAGGCGACCGTGACGCCCGCGTCGAGCAGCCGGCGCGCGTCCGGATAGGTCGAGCGGGTGGAGAACTCCGCCCCGGGGAGCAGGGTGGCCACCGTCTCCCCCTGGGCCAGCGCGTCGACGTCCTCGTCGGTCAGATGGGTGCAGTGGTCGGCCGAGGCGGCGCCCAGCTCGACCGCCAGCCGCACCCCGGGGCCGTAGGAGAGCTGGTTGGCGTGGACCCGCGGGGTCAGCCCGCGCTCCTTGCCCGCGGTCAGGACGGCGCGGGCCTGGTCGCCGTCGAAGGCGCCCTGCTCGCAGAAGACATCGATCCAGCGGGCGTGCGGGGCGCAGGCGTCCAGCATCGGGCCGGTGACCAGATCCACATACGCGGCCGGGTCGTCGGCGAACTCGGGGGCGACGATATGCGCCCCGAGGAAGGTCACCTCGTCGGTGTGGGCACCGGCGATGGTCAGGGCGCGGGCCTCGTCCTGCGAGGTCAGCCCGTAGCCGGACTTGATCTCGACGGTCGTGGTGCCCTGGCGGCGCGCCTCGGCCACATAGCGGCCGACGTTGGCGTGCAGCACGTTGTTCGAGGCGGCGCGGGTGGCGGCCACGGTGGTGCGGATCCCGCCCGCGCTGTACGGGCGGCCGGACATCCGGGCGTTGAACTCCTCGGTCCGGTCGCCCGCGAAGACCAGATGGGAGTGGGAGTCCACAAAGCCCGGAATGGCGGCCCGGCCACCGGCGTCGACCCGATTGTCGGTGGCGGGTGCTTTGCTGGACTCACCGACCCAGGCGATGCGGTCGCCGTCGATGACGACGGCCGCGTCCCGGATCAGACCGAGGGGGCCTTCACCGAGGGAGGGGTCATTGGTGACCAGAGTGGCGATGTCGGTAATGGCCGTCGTGGGCGTCGCGGTCGTCATCGTGGGGGTGCTCTCCTTCGTCGGCCGTGCCGGTAGCGGCCGGATCACGGTCCGTGCAGGGCTTCGATGGCCTCGGCCAGCGCTTGCGGCACGCGCGGGACGAGCTGATGGGCGCCGTCCCGTACGACATGGCGGCCGCCGACCACGGTGTGCCGGACATCCGCGCTGGTCGCCGCGAATACGGCGGTCTCCGCGCCCAGCCGAGGCGGCGGCCCCGCGGTGCGCACCGAGTCCAGCGCGATCGTGGTGAGGTCGGCGAGCGCCCCCACCTCGATCCGGCCCGCCTCCGCGCCCCAGCCGAGCGCCGCATGACCGTCCACGGTGGCGGCCCGCAGCAGCTGGGCCGCGGTCCAGTGGCCCCGGGCGCGGGTGCGCAGCCGCTCGTCGAGCTCCATGGCGCGGGCCTCCTCCAGGATGTCGATCACGGCATGGCTGTCGCTGCCCAGCGAGAGCGGTGAGCCCGCGCTCTGCAGCTCCACGGCCGGGCCGATCCCGTCGGCGAGATCACGCTCGGTGGTCGGGCACATACAGACCCCGGTGGCGGCGTGGCCCAGCAGCCGGATGTCGCCCGGGGTGAGATGGGTGGCGTGCACGGCGGTGGTCCGCGGGCCCAGCACCCCGTGGTCGGCGAGCAGCCGGGTGGGGGTGAAGCCGTGTGCCTCCACACAGGCGTCGTTCTCCGCCGTCTGCTCGGACAGGTGGACGTGCAGCGGCGCCGTGTGCTCATCGGCCCAGCCGGACACGGTCGCCAGCTGGTCGACGGGGACGGCCCGCACCGAGTGGATCGCCGCGCCGATGCGGGTGTTGCCGTCGGCCTTCAGCCCGGAGACCCGCTCGGCCCAGGCTTCGGCCGTGCCGTCGGAGAAGCGCAGCTGGTGCTCGTTGGGCTCGGCCCCGAAACCGGAGGAGAGATAGCAGGTGTCGAGCAGGGTGATCCGGATACCGGCCTCGGCCGCGGCCGCGATCAGGGCCTCCCCCATCGCGTTGGGGTTGCCGTAGCGGGCGCCGCCGGGTGCGTGGTGGAGGTAGTGGAACTCCCCGACGCAGGTGATCCCGGCCATGGCCATCTCGGCGTAGACGGCACGGGCCAGCTCGAAGTAGCTGTCCGGGGTCAGCCGGTCGGCGACCCCGTACATCACCTCGCGCCAGGTCCAGAAGGAGTCCGGCGCGCCCTTGCGCTGCTGCTGCTGGTCGACCTGGCCGTTCGCCTCGTCTCCCGTTTCGCCGCCCGTTTCGCCGCCCGCCGTGCCGTCCGCTCTGCCATCTGCCCTGCCACCTGCCCTGCCGTCCGCCTGGACGACACCGCGCAGGGCCCGGTGGAAGGCGTGGCTGTGGGCGTTGGCCAGGCCGGGGAGCGTCAGACCACGGAGGGTGACGGACCCGGCGGGTGGCCGCGGACTCCCGGGCACCACCGCCGTGATCCGCCCATTGGCCGCGGCTACGATCACCACGTCCGACCGCACGCCTCCGTCCACCCAGGCGTGCTCCGCCCAGTACGTCTGCGCCGTCAGTGACACGCCAGGCCCTCCAGTACCTCCGCGAGCGCGGCCACACCGGCGAGGCAATCGTCCTCGCCCGCCGTCTCCGCGGGTGAATGCGAGACGCCGGTGGGGTTCCTTACAAACAGCATGGCCGTCGGAACCGACGCGGACAAAATGCCGGCGTCGTGCCCGGCCCCGGTGGGGAGGATCGGGACGCCGCCGAGCAGGCCCGAGAGCTGGTCACGGAGGTCGTGGGCGAACTCGACGACCGGGGTGAAGGACTCCCGGGTGACCCGGACGTCCACCCCGTCCCGCTGTCCGCGCTCGACCGCGGCGCGCTCGATCTCGCCGACCACGGCGGCCAGGGTCTCCTCGTCGGCGGCGCGCGAGTCCAGCCAGCCGCGGACCAGGCTCGCGATCGCGTTGACCCCGTTGGGCTCGACGCTGACCTTGCCGAAGGTCGCCAGCGCCCCGGCGAGCTTCGCCTTCTTACGGGCCGCGAGGACGGTGTTGGCGTAGGTGAGCATCGGATCGCGGCGATCCTCGATCCGGGTCGTCCCGGCGTGGTTGGCCTCGCCGTGGAAGTCGAACCGCCAGCGGCCGTGCGGCCAGATCGCGGAGGCGACGCCCACCGGGTCGTCCCCCGCGGCGGAGCCGCTGTCGGACCGCGCCGCGAGGGCGCGCCCCTGCTCGATATGCAGTTCGACGAACGCGCCGATGCGGGCCAGCCGCTCCGGGTCGGGGCCGATGGCGTCCGGGTCGTAACCGGCGCGCTCCATCGCCCGGGGGAGGCTCAGCCCGTCCGCGTCGCGCAGCTCATGCGCCTGCGCGACGCTGAGCTGCCCGCTCGTCAGCCGGGAGCCGACGCAGGCCAGGCCGAAGCGGGCGCCCTCCTCGTCGCCGAAGTTGACGATGGCGAGCGGTTTGGTGGGGTGGGCGCCCCGTGCTCGTAGCTCGTCGAGGGCGGCGAAGGAGGAGACGACGCCCAGCGGGCCGTCGAAGGCGCCGCCGTCGGGGACGGAGTCGAGGTGGGAGCCGGTGACGATGGCGCCTCCGGCTTCCGGGTCGCCCAGCCAGGCCCATTGGTTGCCGTTGCGGTCCACATCGTAGGTGAGGCCGCGAGTTTCTGTTTGTGCCTTGAACCAGGCTCGGCAGTCCGCGTCGGCTTCCGTCCAGGCGTAGCGGCGGTAGCCGTTTGTTGTTGTGTTTCGGCCGATGGGGGCCAGGTCGCGCCACATGTCGTGAAACGACGCGCCGGTCGTGCTGGGTGCGCCCACTCCCCTCTGAGCCTCCGTTTCGTGCGCGGCTGACGCCCGGTGGTCGGGTTGTGCCCACCCGTCCCTCCCCCAGCTACCGCTGGGAGGTGCCCCCTCCGCGGGATGATTGCCCACAACCCGGCTCATTCCGCTTCCCTCATGGGGATCCTGACGTCTCGCTCGTCGGCTACCTCGTCCGCTCGGTCGTAGCCCGCGTCCACGTGGCGGATGACGCCCATGCCGGGGTCGTTCGTCAGGACGCGGCGGATCTTCTCGCCCGCCAGCGCCGTGCCGTCGGCGACCGTGACCTGGCCCGCGTGGATCGAGCGGCCCATGCCGACGCCGCCGCCATGGTGGATGGAGACCCAGGAGGCGCCCGAGGCGACGTTGACCATGGCGTTGAGCAGCGGCCAGTCGGCGATCGCGTCCGAGCCGTCCAGCATGGCCTCGGTCTCGCGGTACGGGGAGGCCACCGAGCCGCAGTCGAGGTGGTCGCGGCCGATCGCCAGCGGTGCTGCGAGCGTGCCGTCGGCGACCATCTCGTTGAAGCGCTCGCCCGCCTTGTCGCGCTCGCCGTAGCCGAGCCAGCAGATACGGGCGGGCAGCCCCTGGAAGTGGACCCGCTCCTTCGCCATCTTGATCCAGCGGGCCAGCGACTCGTTCTCCGGGAAGAGCTCCAGGATCGCCTTGTCCGTGGCCGCGATGTCCTTCGGGTCGCCGGACAGGGCCGCCCAGCGGAACGGGCCCTTGCCCTCGCAGAAGAGCGGCCGGATGTAGGCGGGGACGAAGCCGGGGAAGGCGAAGGCGCGCTCGAAGCCCGCCAGCTTGGCCTCGCCGCGGATGGAGTTGCCGTAGTCGAAGACCTCGGCGCCCGCGTCCATGAAGCCGACCATGGCCTCGACATGCCGGGCCATGGACTCGCGCGCCCGCTGGGTGAAGTCGGCGGGCTTCTCGGTGGCGTACGAGGCCATCTCGTCGAAGTCCACGCCGACCGGCAGGTACGACAGCGGGTCGTGGGCGCTGGTCTGGTCGGTGACGATGTCGATCGGGGCGTTCATCGCGAGGAGCTGCGGGACCAGCTCGGCCGCGTTCCCCAGCACGCCGATCGACAGCGGGCGCCGGGCGTCCCGGGCCTCGGTCGCGAGCTGGAGCGCGTGGTCCAGGCTGTCGGCGCGGACGTCCAGGTAGCGGTGTTCGATTCGGCGCTCGATGGCGCGCGGGTCGCAGTCGACGCAGATCGCGACGCCGTCGTTCATCGTGACCGCCAGCGGCTGGGCGCCGCCCATGCCGCCGAGGCCCGCGGTGAGGGTGATCGTCCCGGCCAGAGTGCCGTTGAACTTCTTCGCGGCGACCGCGGCGAAGGTCTCGTACGTGCCCTGGAGGATGCCCTGGGTGCCGATGTAGATCCAGGAGCCCGCGGTCATCTGGCCGTACATGGTCAGGCCCAGCGCCTCCAGGCGGCGGAACTCCTCCCAGTTGGCCCAGTCGCCGACCAGGTTGGAGTTGGCGATCAGCACTCGCGGCGCCCACTCGTGGGTCTGCATGACGCCCACGGGGCGGCCCGACTGGACCAGCATCGTCTCGTCCTGCTTCAGCGTGCGCAGGGTGCGGACCATGGCGTCGAACGAGCGCCAGTCGCGGGCCGCCTTACCGGTGCCGCCGTATACGACGAGCTTGTCGGGGTGCTCGGCGACCTCCGGATCGAGATTGTTCTGCAGCATCCGCAGGGCGGCTTCCTGCTGCCACCCCCGGGCGCTGAGCTCTGCACCACGCGGCGCCCGTACGGGTCGCGGTCCTGTCATGGGCCAAGCCTCCCTGTGCCATCAACTGGTTCGACTGCGTCGACCGCATCGACTGGATTGAGTTATTCACATCTTGATGCCGATGAATATGACTAGTCAATACCGTGGGGCTCCGCATACGCCCCGGCATACGCCCAGCCATACGCCCCGGCATACGCCCAGGTGGTTCAGCGGCGCGGGCGCACCGTGCTGGTCGCGGCCAGCACGCCCCGGCCCGCGGGGCAGCGGGGTAGCGTCACCAGGTCGTGTCCCCACGCCCGCCGAGGAGCCCTTCGTGTCCCTCCCCGCCACCCACCGTGAGGTCCGTCTGGCGGCCCTGCCCGATGAGGAGCTCACCCCCGGCCACTTCGAGGTCGTCACCGCTCCCGTCCCCACCCCCGGCCCCGGTCAGGTGCTGGTGCGCAACCGGCTGATGAGCGTCGCCGCCGTGATGCGCCCGCTCACGCTCGCCGACCCGGGCGCCTTCGGCCTCCCCCAGCTGCTGCACAAGGCCGGCGAGGTGATGCGGGGCGCGGCCCTCGGCGAGGTGGTCCGGGCGCCGGGCACGGATCTCGTCCCCGGGACCCTCGTCCGCCACCGCGCGGGCTGGCGCGAGTACGCGGTCCTGAACGCCCCCGAGGTGTCGCCCGTCGACCCCGATGTGCTGCCGGACCCCGCCGCCCATCTCTCGCAGGGTTTCACCGCCTGGCTGGGGGTGGTGCGCGGGGCCGGGGTGCGGCGCGGCGACACGGTGTTCGTCACCGGCGCGGCGGGCGGCGTGGGCTCCCTGGCCGGGCAGTTCGCCCGGCTGCACGGCGCCGGGCGGGTCATCGGCTCCACCGGCTCCCGGCACAAGGCCGACCGGCTGACGCGGGAGCTGGGCTATGACGCGGTCGTCCTTCGCGGTGCCGGATCGATCGAGGAGCGGCTGCGCACGGCCGCCCCCGACGGCATCGACGTCCTCTTCGACACCGTCGGCGGCGAGCAGCTGCGGGCCGCCCTGGCACTGGCCCGCCGCAACGCCCGGTTCGCCCTGGTCGGCGCGCTGGCCGCGCAGCTGTCCGACGACGCGCTGGCCCCGACCGCGATCAGCACCCTGGCCCTGATCACCCGGAGCATCACGCTGCGCGGCATCAGCGCGGTGGACCACCAGGACGCCATGCCCGCGTATCTGAGCGAGTTCGGCCGGGCGCTGCGCGAGGGCGCGCTCACCTACCCGTACACCCGGCTGACGGGGATCGAGCAGGCGCCTGGCGCGCTGTGCGAGCTGGTGGCGGGCCGCCACCTCGGGGCGGTGCTGGTGGAGCTGTAGGGCGGGTCGGCCGGGCTCCTGGGGCCGCGCTCCCCGCGACCGCCCGGCCCCGCCCCCGGAGCGCCCCCCGCGGAGCTGGTCCGCGGCCGTTCCGGATGGTTGGCTGAAAGCATGACGTCGAAAGCGGTTGCGATGGCCACCCGGCGCGAACAGGCCGTACGGGCGGCCGTGGAGCAGCGGCTGCTGGGCCCGGACCAGCCCGTCGTGGGGCTGCTGGACGTGGCCGGGATCCGCTCCGCGGCCGCCGGGCTGCGCGCGGCCTTCGAGGACGTCGTCGCGCCCGGCACCCCCATCCTGCACGCCTTCGCGGTCAAGGCCGCCGCGCTCGTCCCCGTCCTGCGGCTGCTGGCCGACGAGGGCCTGGGCTGCGAGGTGGCCAGCCCCGGCGAGCTGGCGCTGGCCCGCGCGGCGGGGGTGACGCCCGACCGGATCGTCCTGGACTCCCCCGCCAAAACCGCCGCTGAGCTGCGCGAGGCCCTCGACCTGGGCATCGCCGTCAACGCCGACAACCCCCAGGAGCTGGAGCGGCTCGACGCGCTGGTGGGGCACCGCGCGGCCCCGCCCCCGCCCCTGGGCCTGCGGATCAACCCCCAGGTGGGCGGCGGCAGCATCGACGCGATGAGCACGGCCACCGCGACCTCCAAGTTCGGCGTCGCCCTCCAGGACCCGGGGGCGCGCGCCTGGGTCGTGGGCGCCTTCGCCGAGCGCCCCTGGCTGACCCGGCTGCACGCACACGTGGGCTCCCAGGGCTGTCCGCTGGAGCTGATGGCGGCGGGCATACGGGCGGCCTACGAACTGGCCGAGGAGATCAACGAGGCGGTCGGCCGGCGGCAGATCGACGCCCTCGACATCGGCGGCGGCCTCCCGGTGAACTTCACCTCCGACGAGGTCACCCCCGGCTACCGGGAGTACGCCCAGCTGCTGCGGGCCACCGTGCCGGGGCTCCTCGACGGGCGGTACAAGCTGGTGACCGAGTTCGGGCGGTCCCTGCTCGCCAAGTCCGGCCTGGTGCTGGCGCGGGTCGAATACGCCAAGTCCGCCGGCGGCCGCCCGATCGCGGTCACCCACGCGGGCGCCCAGCTCGCCACCCGTACGGTCTTCGCCCCGGAGGCCTGGCCGCTGCGCGTCCTGGCCTACGACGCGGAGGGCCGCCCCAAGGCGGGGACCGGCGACGGCCCGGTCCCCCAGGACATCGCCGGTCCCTGCTGCTTCGCGGGCGACCTGGTCGCGCGCGACCGGCCGCTGCCGGAGCTGGCGGCGGGCGACCTGGTCGCCCTGCTGGACACCGGCGCGTACTACTTCTCCAACCACTTCGCGTACAACAGCCTGCCCCGCCCGGGGATCTACGGCTTCGACGCGACGAGCGCCGATGTGCGCTTCGCGACGGTACGGGAGCCCCAGACGGTGGACGAGATCGTGGCCGAGAGCGGCGCGCGGCACGCGCTGGGCCTGAGCCGTCTGCGGTAGGGCGCGGGGCGCCCAGACTGTGGGGCTCCGAAGTCCGCCGTACAAGTGACGCTTTCGTCTGGGCCGGCGTTGATTGGGCACCCCGCCGGGGTTGGGCCGAAGAGCCGGGGGCGCCCCTCAGCGCGCAGCAGCCGCAGCCGCAGCCACCCGAGAGCGCCGGGCGCCGCCCGGCCCCGCGTCACCGGCCACGATCCCCGTCGTCTGGTAGCCGTCCACCGACTTGCCCGCGGGCCGCCCCCGAGCGACCCGCTCCGTGCGCACCCACAGCAGCGCGTCGTGCGCGCGCTCCCAGCGGCCCAGCCACAGCGCCTTGGCCCACAGCCCGGCGCCGAGCCCCGCCAGCAGCATCCCGCCCGCCGCCGGAACGGCGAAGGACGAGCCCATCGCGGCGAGGAAGGCCGGCAGCAGCCACCACCGCAGGGCGCGCCGCCGGGTCCGTACGGTCACCGCGCGGTCCTGGAGGAAGACCGCTTTGCCCGCGCGCGAGGCGTCGCGCGCCAGTTCCAGATATCGCTTGCGGCGCGCCATGAACACCGCGACCCCCGCGATCAGGAAGAGCGCCGCCCCGGCGAGCACTCCGATCCGGCGCCCGGTCAGCCCCGGCACCAACGCCCCGATCCCCGCGGCCAGCACGCCGGGCCACCACAGCCACCCCGCGGGAGCCCTCACGATCACCGCCACCCGTGCCAGCGCATACGCCCCGCGCCCCACGACCGACCTCCTCACCCTGGTGAATCCCGGAAGAAATCCCTGTCGAATCGAGGAATCTAGCCAGGATGCCTGAGAATTCGGTGAGAGGAACGGGGGTTGGCACACAGAGGTCGGCACACAGCGCGGTCCGGAAGCCCGGCTCACTCCACGAACAGCCCCCGCTCCGAGGCCTTCGCGTCGAACTCCTCCAGCCGCGCCTGCGCGTCCGGCAGCGCGTCGCACATCGCCTCCAGCAGCACCCGCCCCAGCAGCATCGGCGCACACGCGGTGTCGAAGGCCAGGCCCGTACCGACCGCCGCGGGCAGCAGCAGATCGCTGTGGCGGGCGACCGGGGCGAAGGCGCTGTCGGCGACGGTGACCACGGTCAGACCCGCCTCCCGGGCGTACTCCAGACCCTCCACGACCTCGCGCGGATGCCGCGGCAGCGCGAAGCACAGCAGCGCCGTGGCGCCCGCGCGCTTCGCCGCGTCCACGCGGTCGTCGAGCATCGTGCCGCCCTCGTCGAGCAGCCGGACGTCCGGGTGGACCTTGCGCGCGAAGTAGCTGAAGCCGCGGGCCTGCGCGGAGGCGGCGCGCAGCCCGAGGACCGGCAGCGGACGGGAGTCGGCGAGCAGCCGGCCGGCGCGGACGACGGGGGCGGGGTCGGCGAGCAGCGCGGCGAGATGGCGCAGATTGTCGATCTCGGACTGTACGGCCTGCTGGTACTCGTTGTACGACCCCGCGGCCTCCTCCGGCTCGGCGGGGGCGACATCGCGCAGGTGCTTGCGCAGCGCCGGATAGCCGTCGAAGCCGAGGGCGACCGCGAAGCGGGTCACGGACGGCTGGCTGACGCCCGCGAGCTCGGCCAGCTCGACGCTGGAGAGGAACGGCGCGTCCGCGGCCCGCCGCACCATGCAGTGGGCGATCCGCCGCTGGGTCGGGGTCAGCCGGTGGCCCTCGAAGAGCGCCTGCAGCCGGGCGGCGGTCGAGGTACTGGAAGCGGCCGGGACGCCCGGCACCCCCGCCGACACCGATGGCACCGCCGTGACGTCCTCGTCCACCTGCGTCACCCGCGCACCGCCCACCCCGTCGCCCTCCCCGTGGTCCGTACTCATCACGTCCTCCTGACCCTCGTACCCTCGTCCCTCAGACCCCCGCCAGCCGGTCGAGCAGGCGCGCGGCCACCGCCACATCCTCCGTCAACGGCCGGTCCTCCATCCGCGGATCGAGCACTTCCGACGCCAGGGCGAAGGCCGCACCGGCCGGGAGCTCCGGGTCCGGCTCAAGACCGCGCTGGCGCAACGCCCGTACGGCTGCCACGAGTTCACAGCCCAGCACCAGCCGGTAGTGGTCGGCCACCCGGAGCGTCTGGCGGGCGCCGAGCGAGGCGAAACTGGCCTGTTCCTCCACTCCGCGCGAGAGCACGGCGTGGCCCAGCGAGGCGGGGTGGGAGACCGCGCGCATCTCGCCGAGGGCCGCCCCCGCCGCGTATTCGAGGATCATCACGCCCGAGCTCGCGGGCGCGGCGTCGCCGAGGAAGGGGCGCAGCCGGGTGAAGTCGGGTTCGCTGAGCGCGGCGAGCCGGGCGGTGGAGAGCCGGGCGGTCTGGAGCGCGGCGAGCCGGAAGTGGTCCAGGGCGAGTACGGTGTGCGCGGCGTAGAAGTTGCCGTGGTGGTAGGCGGCCTCGTCGGTGGAGCTGATCAGCGGGTTCTCGGCGGCGGCGTTGAACTCGACGGCCAGCACCCGCTCCAGCGCGTCCGCCGCGTCCAGCGCCGGTCCGTGGATCTGCGGCAGACAGCGGAAGCCGTACGGGTCCTGTATGCGGCCCAGCGGCGGGGTGGGCCGGGGCGGGGCGCCGAGCAGGGCGCGCATCCGGGCGGCGGCCGCGACGGAGCCGGGGTGCGGCCGGGACGCGTGGACGGGTTCGGCGTACGCCTCGTACGAGCCGCCGACCGCGATCAGCGAGAGCGCGGCCACGGCGAGCGAGGCGGACAGCAGCCGCCGCAGCTCGGCGAGAGCGAGCGCGGACTGGCCGAGGGTGAGGGCGTTGCTGCTGATGAGCGCAAGGGCGTCATTGCTGTCGAGCGTGATGGGGTCGGGGGCGCGACGGCCCGGGGCGGCCTCGGTGAGGTCCCAGGGGTGCTCGCCGACGAGCGCCAGACCGGTCTGGGCGAGCGCGGCGAGGTCCCCGGTGCCGACCGCGCCGTATTCGTTGATCACCGGGTGGGCGCCGCTGTCGAGGCCCTCGACGAGCGCGGTGACGACGGCGGGGCGCAGCCCGGCGCCACCCGCCAGCAGCTGATTGGCGCGGACGGCCATCATGGCGCGCACCTCGCGGCCGGGCAGCTGTGCGCCGATCGCGCCGGCGTGGCTGCGCAGCAGCCGCAGCCCGTGGTCGGAGTCGGCCGGGCCGACGTCCTCGGTGCGGTTCGCGCCCACACCGGTGCTGCGCCCGTAGACGCGGCCGGTGGCCGCGAGCCGGTCCGCGGTCTCCCAGGCGCGCTCGGCCAGGGCGAGCGCGGTGGGATCGGGCGCGGCGGGCCGGCTGAGACGGTCGGCCAGGCGCGCGACATCCACGACGCGTAGGCTCCGGCCATCCAGCGTGATCCGCGAGCCGGCACCGTCGGTGCCGTCGGCCGCCGCGTGATCAGCATCCAGCATGTGAGACAACATCCAGGGCAACCCCTCTCGAACACGCCCTTTCTGGGCCAACCGCCCAGCTTTCTGTCCACATCGCGAGCAGAAGTAACCGGTGATTAACGCAGACCTCTTGACTTCTATTCACTCGACTATGACTGTGCATGACTATATGCAGACAGGGCAAGGGGAAGCGGATGATCAGCTTCAAGCACGTCAGTAAGCACTACCCGAACGGCACCACCGCGGTGGATCGCCTCAGTCTCGAACTCCCGGAAGGGGGCATTACCGTTCTTGTCGGCACCTCGGGCTGCGGCAAGACCACCACCCTCCGCATGGTCAACCGCATGGTCGAGCCGAGCAGCGGCACGGTGAGCGTGGGCGGACGTGATGTGCTGCGCGCGGACGCCGCCGAGCTGCGGCGCGGGATCGGCTATGTGATCCAGCAGGCCGGGCTCTTCCCGCACCGCACGATCCTCGACAACATCGCCACCGTCCCGCTGCTGCTGGGCTGGGGCCGCCGCAAGGCGCGGGCCCGCGCGGCCGAGCTGCTGGAGCTCGTCGGGCTGCCCGCCGACTCCGGCAAGCGCTACCCGCACCAGCTCTCGGGCGGTCAGCAGCAGCGCGTCGGAGTCGCCCGCGCGCTGGCCGCCGATCCGCCGGTGCTGCTCATGGACGAGCCGTTCGGGGCGGTCGACCCGGTCGTACGGACCCAGCTCCAGAACGAGCTGCTGCGGCTCCAGAGCGAGCTGCGCAAGACGGTCGTCTTCGTCACCCACGACATCGACGAGGCCGTACGGCTCGGCGACCGCATCGCGATCTTCCGCACCGGCGGCCATCTCGTCCAGTGCGCACCCCCCGCCGAGCTGCTGGCGAGCCCCGCCGACGACTTCGTGGCGGGCTTCCTGGGCGCCGAGCGCGGGCTGAAGCTGCTCTCCCTGTCCACCCTCGCCGACGTGGAGCGGCAGCCCGCGCCCGCCGACGGGCAGCGCTGGCGGCTGGTCACCTCCGAGCGCGGTGAGCCGCTGGGCTGGCGCGACACCGAGGGGCCGGAGGGCGACCGGGCCCCGCTGCTGCCGGTGCGCCCGCTGCGGGACGGCGACTCGCTGCTCACCGCCCTGGACGAGTCGCTGGCCTCCCCCGCCGGTCTGGTGGCCCGCGTGGACGCCGACGGGGTGCTCACCGGGGTCACCGGGCGCGACGCGATCCATGAGTACGCGGGGCAGCGCCACGCGGAGGCGGGCCGCGCGGCCGCCCTCAAGAACGCCGACGAGGCCGCCGAGGGCTCCGAAACCGACGAGGACCCGAAGAGCTCCGACACGAGCGTGACCGCATGACCATCGACTGGGGCTGGTTCCCCGACCATCGGAGCACCCTGGTCACGCTCACCCTGGACCACCTCTCCACCGCCGTCCCCGCCGTCCTCTTCGGACTGCTGATCGCGCTCCCGCTGGCCGTGATCGCCCACCGGGTGCGCCCGCTGCGCGGGCTCCTGCTCGGGCTCTCGAACATCCTGTTCACGATCCCCTCCATCGCGATCTTCGTCCTGCTGCTGCCGGTCACCGGCCTCACCCGCACCACCGCCATCACCGGCCTGACCATCTACACCCTGGTCGTGCTGTTGCGGAACACCGTCGAGGGCCTCGACAGCGTCCCCACCAAGGTCCGCGAGGCGTCCACCGCGATGGGCGCCCGCCCGCTGCGCACCCTGCTCACCGTCGAGCTGCCGCTCGCCTTCCCGGTGATCATGGCGGGCGTACGGGTCGCCACGGTGATGGCGATATCGCTGGTCAGCGTGGCCAGCTACATCGGGTACGGCGGCCTCGGCCAGCTGTTCACCGACGGCTTCCAGCGCAACTACCCCACCCCCGTCGTGGCCGGAGTCATCCTGTCCCTGGTACTGGCGCTGGTCGCGGACGCCGTGCTGGTCACCATCCAGTGGCTGTGCACCCCGTGGCTGAGGAGGCGTGCCTGACATGCTCGAACTACTCCAGAACCTCCTCCGCTGGCTGACCAGCGGCTCCCAGTGGTCCGGGCCCGACGGCATCGCCACCCGCCTGCTGGAACACATCCAGTACTCGCTGCTGGCCACCCTGGTCGCCGCCGCCATCGCCCTCCCGGTCGGGCTGCTCATCGGGCACACCGGGCGCGGCGCGTTCCTCGCCATCAACCTCTCCGGCTTCGGGCGGGCCCTGCCGACCGTCGGCCTGGTCACGCTGGTCTTCCTGGTCAGCGGGCTGAGCATGTGGCCGGTGTACGTCTCGCTGGTCGCCCTCGCGGTCCCGGTGATCGTCACCAATACGTACGCGGGCATGGCCGCCGTCGACCCCGAGGTCAGGGACGCGGCGCGGGGCCAGGGCATGCGCTGGTACCAGGTGCTGTTCCAGGTCGAGCTGCCGCTCGCGCTGCCGCTGATCATGACCGGGCTGCGGCTGGCCTGCGTCCAGGTCGTGGCCACCGCCACCATCGCCGCGTACGTCAGCTTCGGCGGGCTCGGCCGCTACGTCTTCGACGGGCTCGCCCAGCGCGACCTGGTGCAGGTGCTGGGCGGGGCGGTGCTGGTCGCCGTGCTGGCCATCGCCCTGGACCTGGCGCTGGCCGGAGTGCAGCGCCTGCTGTTCCGCAACCGCCCCCCGCGCGCCCACGCGCACTGAGCGCCCCACCCGACTTCACCCCGAGGCGACTCAGCGCCCCACCGGCTCAGCGACTCAGAGCCTCAGCGCCCCCACCGACTCAGCGACTTCACTCCGAACTCCGATCCGAGGAGACGACCCCATGAACCGCAGGAAACTGCTCGGCGGCCTGCTCGCCGGCGCCTCCGTGCCCACGCTCGCCGCCTGTAGCGGCGGCGTCACCTCGCTCAAGGGCGACGGCGGCAGCGGTGGCTCGGGCGGTGGCAGCAGCCTGGGCGGGCTGGTCATCGGCACCGCCAACTTCACCGAGAACCAGCTGCTGGGCTACCTCTACGCCGAGGCGCTGAAAGGCGCGGGCATCAAGACGAGCGTGCGGCCCAACCTCGGCTCCCGAGAGATCGTCATACCCGCCCTCCAGCAGGGCGATATCGATCTGCTCCCCGAGTACCAGGGCAATCTGCTGCTCCACTTCGACGACAAGGCCCCCCAGACCGAGGCCGGCGACCTCCAGAACGCCCTCACCGTCGCCCTCCCCAGCGGCCTGGAGGCCCTGTCGTACGCGGCAGCCGAGGACAAGGACGTCTTCTGTGTCACCCGCGAGTCCGCCCGGAAGCACGGGCTGCGTACCTTCGCCGACCTCGCCAAGCAGAACGGCAAGCTGATCTTCGGCGGCCCGGCCGAGGACAAGAACCGCGTGGTCGGCCTGGTCGGCCTCAAGGACCGCTACGGCGTGACCTTCAAGGAGTTCAAGGCCCTCGACGCCTCCGGACCCCTGGTCAAGGGCGCGTTGAAGAAGGGCGATGTGGACGTCGCCAACCTCTTCTCCACCGACCCCGACATCGAGGCCAACGACTGGGTGATCCTCGCCGACCCCAAGGCGCTCATCCCCGCCCAGCACATCGTGCCCGTGGTCCGCGCCGCCAAGGCCGACGCCAAGGTCCGCAAGGCCCTGGCCCGCCTCGGTGGTGCCCTCACCACCCAGGAACTCGCCCGGCTCAACAAGCTGGTGAGCAACGACAAGAAGGACCCGGACCGGGTCGCCGCCGACTGGGCCGCCAAGAACGGCCTCACCAAGAAGTAGCGGCAGGAGCACCCGTATGCCCGACTCCCCGGACGCGCCGGACTCCCTGAACTCGCAGGACTCCCTGAGCTCGCAGGACTCTCTGGACGCCCTGAACTCTCTGGTCGAAAAGCGCTCGATCGACGTCGTCCCGGACGCGGAGCGCCATGGCACCGCCTTCAGCCAGTTCACCCTGTGGCTCGGCGCCAACCTCCAGATCACCGCCGTCGTGACCGGCGCCCTGGCCGTGGTCTTCGGCGCCGCCGCCCTCTGGGCGATCATCGCCCTGCTGATCGGCAACCTGCTCGGAGGAGCCGTCATGGCACTCCACTCCGCCCAGGGACCCCGGCTCGGCCTGCCCCAGATGATCTCCTCCCGGGCCCAGTTCGGGGTCCGGGGCGCGATCGTCCCGCTGCTGCTGGTCATCGTCATGTACGTGGGCTTCTTCGCCAGCGGCAGCGTGCTCGCGGGGCAGGCGGTCGGCGAGCTCACCCATCTCGGCGACACCACCGGGATCGTCCTCTTCGCCCTCGTCACCGCCGTGGCGGCCGCCGTCGGCTACCGCCTGATCCACACCCTCGGCCGGATCGCGGGCGTCATCTGCGCCCTGGCCTTCGTCTATCTGGGCATCCGGCTGCTGGACCGCACCGACCTGGCCACCCTCCTCCACGACCGGACCTTCGACTTCCCGCTCTTCCTCCTCGCGGTGTCGCTGTCCGCCTCCTGGCAGCTCGCCTTCGGCCCGTACGTCGCCGACTACTCCCGCTATCTGCCGCGCGCCACCTCCGCGAAGGCCGCCTTCTCCTGGACCCTCGCCGGCACCGTCCTCGGCTCCCAGTGGTCCATGACCTTCGGCGCCCTCGCGGCCGCCGCGGCCGGCCACGCCTTCGTCGGCCACGAGGTCTCGTACATCGTCGGCCTCGGCGGCGGCGCGGCCCTGATCACCTCGCTGCTCTACTTCGTCATCGCCCTCGGCAAGCTGACGATCAACGTCCTCAACACCTACGGCGGCTTCATGTCGATGGTGACCAGCGTCAGCGGCTTCCGCGGCCGCGCCACCCTCTCCCCGCGCGGCCGGGCCGCCTACATCGCCGGGATCATGGTCGCGGGCACGGCGGTCGCGCTGCTCGGCAAGGACAGCTTCCTGTCCTCCTTCAAGGACTTCCTGCTGTTCCTGCTGACCTTCTTCACCCCGTGGAGCGCGATCAACCTCGTCGACTACTACGCCATCGCCAAGGAGCGCTACGACATCCCCGCCCTCAGCGACCCCAACGGCCGCTACGGCGCCTGGCGCTGGAAGGCGCTGACCACCTACGCCCTCGGCGTCCTCGCCCAACTCCCCTTCCTGTCCACCGCCTTCTACACCGGCCCCTTCGTCGCCCCCCTGGGCGGCGCGGACATCTCCTGGCTCATCGGCCTGGCCGTCCCCGCCGCCGTCTACTGGCTCCTGGCCCACCGCGACACCGCCCACGTCCCGGACCGCATGATCCTCACTCCGGAACCGGCCCCCGGCCGTCCGTACGTCGCCGAGCCCGAGTGAGCCGGACCCGGGGTACGTCTACGGTTCAGGAGCGCGGTGGGCGCGACGGTAAGCCAGTGGGGACAGGCCGAGGTGGGCGTGGAAGTGCTTGCGCAGCGCGACCGGATCCCCGAAGCCGCAGACAACGGCGATCCGCGCGACGGTCAGATCGCTGGACTCCAGCAGGCGGCGCGCCTGGGTCAGCCGGCTTTGCACCAGCCATTGGAGAGGGCTGGTGCCCACCTCGGCGCGGAACCGCCGGGTGAACGTGCGCTCACTCATGTGAGCGTGGCGGGCCATGTCCTGCAGCGTGAGCGGCTCGGCCAGACGGCTCTGCGCCCACTGGCGGGTGGCCGAGGTGGAACGGTCGGCATCCTTCGGCACCGGGTGCTCGATGAACTGTGCCTGTCCGCCCTCGCGCCATGGAGCCACCACGCATCGTCGCGCCGCGGCGGTGGCCACGGTCGCGCCGTGGTCCCTGCGGACCAGGTGGACGAACAGGTCGATGCCGGCCGCCCCGCCGGCAGCTGTCAGGACGCGTCCGTTGTCGACGAACAGCACGTCCGGATCGACCTCGACGTCGGGGAACAGCCGGGTGAACTGGCCGCACAGCGCCCAATGGGTGGTGGCCCGCAGTCCGTCCAGCAAGCCGGCCGCCGCGAGCAGGAATGACGATGTGCACAGGCTGACGATGCGGGCCTCCGGCCCGATCCGGGCGAAGGCCGCGGCGACCCGAGCGGGCAGCTCGCCGGTGGCCAGCAGATGTTCGTCGGGCTCCTGGGTGGCGATCACCACGGTGTCCGCACCCTCCAGGAGTGACTCGTCGTCGTCGACGACGATCCGGAAACCCTCGTTCGTGCGGACCGGTCGGCCGCCGAGCGAGCAGGTCGTCACGGAATAGAGCCGTGCCCCGGTCGGGTCGAGGGCCTCGTTGAGCACCCGGGCCGCGATGCCCAGGTCCATCGGCATGACCCCATCGAGGGCGAGAACTGCAACGCGATGTGGCATGGCTGGAATGGTACGACACGTGGCTGCCCAGCCACTCACGACGTCTTCTGAGCGTCGACGAGGCTGAAGCACATGCCTGGGCTCTCGGCCCGGACCGAAGAACATGCGAAGCGGATATGAGCGAGGAAAGTATGAGCGAGCAGACGATGCGCGCCGTCACCGTCAAGGAGTTCGGTGGACCGGAAGTGCTGACCGCCGGCCGGGTCGCGCGCCCCGAGCCACTGCCGACCGAGGTGCTGGTGCGCGTGCACGCCGCCGGAATCAACCCGGTGGACTGGAAGACCCGCGCAGGCCACGGGATGGCCGGGCTGCAGACGCTGCCGCTGATCCTCGGCTGGGACGTCTCCGGCGTCGTCGAGGAGACCGGCTTCGGTGTCACCACGCTCGCACCCGGTGACGAGGTCTACGCCATGCCGTGGTTCCCGCGCCCGGCCGGCGGATACGCCGAGTTCGTCACGGCACCGTCCCGTCAGTTCGCCCGCAAGCCGGTCTCGCTCTCGCACGTCGAGGCCGCGGCTCTGCCGCTCGCGGCGCTCACCGCCTGGCAGACCCTGGTCGACACGGCGCGCGTCACCGCCGGGCAGCGGGTGTTGGTGCACGCCGCGGCCGGTGGCGTGGGGCACTTGGCAGTGCAGTTCGCCAAGCACCTTGGCGCCGAAGTGATCGCGACCGCCCGCGAGCCCCGGCACACCTGGCTCAAGGAACTGGGCGCGGACGAGACAATCGACTACACCCGGCAGCGGTTCGAGGAGGCCACCGGCAAGGTCGATGTCGTCATCGACCTGATCGGCGCCGCGGATGACACCGACGTGCGATCGGTGTCGGTGACCCGGAGAGGCGGCCTGATCGTCTCCATCCCGGGCGGTGTCTCGGACGCCCTGGCCACTGCCTCCGGACAGGCGGGTGTGCGCACCAGCCCGCTGCTGGTCGAGCCGGACGCCGCCGCTCTGACGGCCATCGCCGACCTGGTCGACTCCGGTGCGGTCCGGGTCGAGGTCGAACGCAGCTTCGCCCTGGAACAGGCCGCCGAAGCGCACCGGCTGGGCGAGACCAACCGCACCCGCGGCAAGCTCGTGCTGGAGGTGGCGCGGTGACGTCGACGACCGCACTCGTGGTCGGGGGCACCGGGACCATGGGCACCCGGATCGTCCGCGCCCTCGCCGCACGGACCGGCACCGTCGTGCGGGTCCTGACGCGCAACCCGTCCTCGGAGCGGGCCCGTGGCCTGGTCGAGAACACCCCCGGTGACATTCGGCCGGTCCGCGGCGACCTGGACGACGAGCAGTCCCTGAAGACCGCGTTCCAAGGTGTCGACCAGGTCTTCTGCAATACCGACTTCTTCGCCACCGCCAGCCCTCAGCAGGAGTACGCACAGGGGCTGCGGGCCCTGCACGCGGCGCAGCAGGCCGGGGTGGACCGGTTCGTCTGGTCGTCACTGGACAACGCCGCCATCCTCACCGACGGGCGTATCCCGGTCCCCCACTACGACGCGAAGGCCGCCGTGGAGGCCCACATCGCGCTGCAGCGCTCCGAAGAGGCCATGCGTCAGGAGACCGACGGCTGGTACTCGCGGCACGTCGCCGTCCTGGTGACCGCACCATACTTCGAGAACCTGTACAGCCTGGCGCCGCAGCGGGCCCGGCTGCCCGACGGACGGGAGGGCCTCGTATTCGCCCTGCCGCTGGGCCGGGCCGGCCGCTGGCCCTTGATCGCGCTCGACGACATCGCCTTCTTCGCCCGCCACCAGCTCGACCACTGGGACGACTGGGGCGGCCGGACCCTGCGCATCGCCGCCGACGCCCTCACCGGTGACCAGATCGCGGCGGCGTTCGAGAGGGCGACCGGTGTGCCGAGCGTCTACCAGGCGGTGGACCTCGACGAGTTCAGCCGGTCTCTACCAGGGATCGGCCACGACCTGGCCGCGATGTTCGCCTTTTTCCAGGACCACGACCTCCTCTCCCGGGACCGGGATCTGCGGGCCCTGCGCGCCCTGCACCCCGAACTCGCCACCTTCGGCGACTGGTTGACCACCACCGGATGGGACGGCGCCGCCGCGGGATGACAACGCGGCAGCCGACCGAAAACGATCTTTGCCCGTACAGAGGATTTTGATGCAGAACGTCACCCGGACGCATTCCCTGCCCACACCTTCGATCACCCGCTCCTCCGCCGCCGAACTCATCGCGGCTGTGCGCGCGGCTGCCGAGAACATCGGATTCGAAGCCGCCATCGCGGTCACAGACGCCGGCGGTCATCTGAAGGCGTTCGAACGCGCCGACGACGTACCGTTCCTCGCCGCCGAGGTCGCCGTCGACAAGGCATGGACGGCAGCCTCCTTCCGCAGCGCCACCCACGTCTGGAATTCCTACGTAACCGACCCTCAGGTCGCCCCTCTCTCCCACCATCCTCGGCTCATGGCCGTCGGCGGCGGCTATCCCGTCATCGAACTCGGCGAGTCAATCGGCGGTTTGGGCGTCTCCGGGGGCAGTGCCGAGCAGGATCAGCAGGCCGCGGAAGCCGGACTGCGAACGCTGGGGTTCGAAGTCCCCGCCTGAGCCACGCGCGCGCCCGCCGGCGGCGAGGAAGACCGGACGGTCGCCCTCCGGAGTGCCCCATGCCCTGGCACCGGCCCGCGCCCTCGTCATCTCAGGGCGGCGACGATGCGCTCCCGCGCCCCGGCTGCCCGGGGGTCGTCGGAGGAGGCCAGCGCGCTCAGGGCCGCGGCCCAGTGCCGCCGCGCCTCCTCGGCCCCGTCAGCCTCATCGGCCTCTCGCAGCGCATGGCGAGACCGTCGAGGGAGAGCGCCGTGTGCCACAGGTCGTCCAACTCCCGGTGGGTCGCCGCGGCGCGGCGGTAGAAATCGGCCGCCTCGCCGGGCCGCCCAAGCCGCCGGTACGTCTCCCCCGCGCCGTCCCACGCCCGCGCCTCCCACGCCCGGTCGCCGAGGCGTCGCTGGAGGGAGGCGGCCCGCTGGAACGAGACCAGGGCGGCGTCGAACGCACCGTTGGCCTGCTGCGCCCGGCCCGGCTCCAGCAGCCAGTACCCCTCCCACATGTGGTTGCGGTGAGTGAGGGCGATGTCCAGCGCGCCCTGCGCGGACCGCAGCGCCTCCTCCGGCTGCCCGCGGTCCCGCTGAATGGCGCTGACGCTCGGCCTCCGCGGTGCGGTCGCCCAGCCTGCGGGCGGCGCGCGGTCCGATGCGGCCCATGGCGAGCCATTCCTCGAACGGGTTCAGGAGCATATGCGCGCTCCGCAGCACCGCGGGAAGCCTTCAGGCGATCACATCGAGACCGGCCTCCTCGGCCGCGCGGGTCGCGGCCGGCAGATTGCCGCGCTCCGTCTCGTACCACCGCATGGCCGCGTCGTAGTCCGCGAAGGACACGGGGGTGAGGCTGTCGCCCGGCGGATCGAGCGGGATGTGGGCCTCCTGAGGGTTGATCCAGGTCTGAGCCTCGTCCGCGGAGTGCGCGTACCAGACCGGCACCCGCCGCGGCGCCGCCCCGCGTTCCTCCGGGAATGCCTCCTGGCGGCCGGGCACCCGCACGCGCATGCTCATGAGCCGCTGACCTTTTGCCGCCCTGCCCATCACGATCCGCCTCTTCTATCGCGTTCGGTCGTCGGGACGGTCGCTGGACGGCCCAGATCAGGCCGGGGGCAGGAGCTTCTTCTGGGGCTTGCCCATGGCGTTGCGAGGCAGGGCCTCCAGGAAGCGCACCTTGCGGGGGCGCTTGTGGACGGAGAGTTGGGAGGCCACGAAGTCGATCAGTTCCTGTTCACCGATGCCGTCGGCCACGACGTACGCGACGATCTCCTGGCCCAGGTCCTCGTGCGGGGCGCCGACGACGGCGGCCTCGTGGACGGCCGGGTGGTCCAGCAGGGCGTTCTCGACCTCGCCCGCGCCGATGCGGTAGCCGCCGGACTTGATCATGTCGGTGGAGGCGCGGCCCACGATGCGGTGGAAGCCGTCGGGGTCGATGGCGGCGATGTCGCCCGTGCGGAACCAGCCGTCCTCGGTGTACGAACCGGCCGTGGCCTCGGGCCGGTTGAGGTAGCCGTCGAAGAGGGTCGGGCCGGTCAGCTGGAGTTCGCCGATCTCGGCGCCCTCCTCGGCGGCGATCCGGGTGCGGATGCCCGAGAGCGGGGTGCCGACGTAGCCGGGGCGGCGTTCGCCGTCGGCGCGGGTGCTGATGGTGATGAGGGTCTCGGTCATGCCGTAGCGCTCGATGGGGCGCTGGCCGGTGAGCCGTTCCAGCTCGCGGAAGACGGGGGCGGGCAGCGGGGCGCTGCCGGAGACCAGCAGCCGGGCCGAGGCCAGGGCGCGGGCGGAGTCCGGGTCCTGGACGACGCGGTTCCAGACGGTGGGGACGCCGAAGTAGAGGCTGCCGCCCGCCGCCGCGTACGCCGCCGGGGTCGGCTTGCCGGTGTGGATGAGGCGGCTGCCGGTGCGGAGTGCGCCGAGAACGCCGAGGACCAGTCCGTGCACATGGAACAGCGGCAGGCCGTGGACCAGGGTGTCGTCCGGCGTCCAGGCCCATGCCTCGGCCAGCCCGTCCAGGTCGGCGGCCACCGCCCGCCGGGAGATCAGCGCGCCCTTGGGCGCGCCCGTGGTGCCCGAGGTGTAGAGGATGAACGCCGTGGACTCCGGGTCCGGCTCCGCCTTCGTCCACGCGGCGCGCTCGGTCGGGTCCACCGGGACGGTCTCGACCGGGGCGTCCACGGCCTCCCCGGTGAGCAGCAGGGTGGCGCCCGAGTCCCGCAGTATGTGGTCGCGTTCGGCCGGTCCTGAGTCCGGCGGTACGGGCACCACCGGCACCCCGGCCAGCAGCGCGCCGACCACCGCGACCACCGTCTCCGGGGTCGCGGTCGCCCGGACCGCGACGACCGGCGCACCGGCGATACGAGCCGCCACCGCGCCCGCGGCACCGAGCAGTTCCTCGCGCGAGAGCGCGCGGCCGGGGGGGGCCGGCGGCCGGGGGGGGGGGGGCGGGCGCCGGGGGCCGCCCCCCGAGAGCAGGGGCGCCGCGCTGCCCGAGCCGCAGGCCGCCCCGGCCGCGCCGGCCGCCGCCCCCGCCGGGCGCCCCGCGTGGGTCGTGGGGGGGGATGTTCGGGGCGGTTGGCCCATATCAAACTATCGGCGC
>NZ_JBHYVB010000085.1:1034-3933 GCF_042750115.1 Streptomyces sp. NPDC059455 | reverse complement strand
CGGCGCCCCCCCCCCCCCACCACCGCCCCCCCGGCTCACCGCCCCCCCCCCGCCCCCCCGCCACGGCGCTGTTCCGCGCGGGCGCCCGCGCGGCCGCCGACGCTCAGCGCGTCGGGGCGGTCGTCGCCGGGCGCGGCGAGGGACGTGAGGAGAGGTGCGGTCACGGAACTGACTCCTTCCACAGCGGGCCGAGGGTGCTTCTCGGGCCCGCTCGTCTTCCGGGGTGCTGATTTCGGGGGGGCTGGCTTCGGGTGCTGGTTTCGGGTGCTGGCTTCGGGGGGCGGTTTCGGGGGCTAGCCCTACCGACAAAGCGTCCCCGCGACCGTACCGTTCTTAAGCATGGACGCCCGTGACCCGGATCTGAAAAAGGAACTCGACGCGGCCCTGCAGACCCGTAAGGAGCTGGGTGCGGAGTACGAGTCGGAGCTGGTCGGCTCCTTCATGGAGAAGGTCGAGCAGCGCTTCAACGATACGGCGGACCGCCATGTCCGCCGCCAGCTCGCCGAACAGCAGATGGCGTCGGCCCGCGGCAGCCGCCCGTACGCCACCGGCGCGCCCACTGACCAGGCCCACGGCCTGGGCCTCGGCGAGCGCTTCGCCTTCGTCGGGGTCTCCCTGGTGCTGGCCATCCCGCTGTCGGCCATCGGCGTCGTGAACGAGGGCCTGCCCGGCCTGCTGATCACCTGGGCCGGAATCTTCGGCGTCAACGCGGTCCACGCCATGGGCGCCTTCTCCTGGCTCCGCCGAGGCCGTAGGCAGGAGGAGAGCAGCGACTAGAGAAATCTGCGCGGGGACCGCCGCACCCCGGTGGCAAGCCACCGAGGGCGGGACGACGGCGGTCCCCGCGGGGACGCGGGCCGGGTCAGGGCCGGAATTCCGCGTCCAGGCGAACATGGAGGTCCGGGAGCCGCTCCGGAGGTCCTGTCGCCTCATCTCGGGTGTCGGTGTCGTCCTTCCGACACCCACTAATCTGCCGGAGCCGTGTTAACCCTGTGCTGCGGGCGCGTGACACGTTCGTACCACTTGCCCGAAGGGCGGTTGGGACCCTTACGGGCCCTCACTTCGGGCTGTTGGCCAGGTATGCCAGCAGGTCCTGCCGGCTCACCACGCCCTTGGGCTTGCCCTCCACCAGCACGATCGCCGCGTCCGCCGTGCCCAGCACCGCCATCAGGTCCTCGACCGGCTCACCGGAGCCGACATGCGGCAGCGGCGGGCTCATGTGCTTCTCCAGCGGGTCGGTCAGCTCCGCGCGCTTCGCGAACAGGGCGTCCAGCAGCTCGCGTTCCACCACCGAGCCGATGACCTCGGCGGCCATCACATCGGGGTGACCGGCGCCCGGCTTGACGATCGGCATCTGCGAGACGCCGTACTCCCGCAGCACGTCGATGGCCTCGCCCACCGTCTCGTCCGGGTGCATATGGACCAGCGAGGGCAGCCCGCCCTCCTTGCCCTGGAGCACATCGCCGACCCGCACCGAGGGGCCGTCCTCCTCCAGGAAGCCGTAGTCGGCCATCCACTCATCGTTGAAGATCTTGGAGAGATAGCCGCGGCCGCTGTCGGGCAGCAGGACGACCACCACATCGTCCGGGCCGAGCCGCTCGGCGATCTTCAGCGCGCCCACGACGGCCATCCCGCAGGAGCCGCCGACCAGCAGCCCCTCCTCCTTGGCCAGCCGCCGCGTCATCTGGAAGGCGTCCTTGTCGGAGACGGCGACGATCTCGTCCGCGACGGTCTGGTCGTAGGCGGTCGGCCAGAAGTCCTCGCCGACGCCCTCGATCAGATACGGGCGGCCGGAGCCGCCGGAGTAGACCGAGCCCTCGGGGTCGGCGCCGATCACCTGGACCCGGCCCTCGCTGGCCTCCTTCAGATAGCGGCCGGTGCCGGAGATCGTGCCGCCGGTGCCGACGCCCGCCACAAAGTGGGTGATCTTGCCTTCGGTCTGCTCCCACAGCTCGGGGCCGGTGGTCTCGTAGTGGGAGAGCGGGTTGTTCGGGTTGCTGTACTGGTCGGGCTTCCAGGCACCCGGCGTCTCACGGACCAGCCGGTCGGAGACGTTGTAGTACGAGTCGGGGTGCTCGGGGTCCACCGCGGTGGGGCAGACCACGACCTCGGCGCCGTAGGCCCGCAGTACGTTGATCTTGTCCGTGGACACCTTGTCCGGGCAGACGAAGACGCACTTGTAGCCCTTGCGCTGGGCGACCATGGCGAGGCCCACCCCGGTGTTGCCGGAGGTCGGCTCCACGATGGTGCCGCCCGGCTTCAGCTCACCGGAGCGCTCGGCGGCCTCTATCATCCGGACCGCGATCCGGTCCTTCACCGAGCCGCCGGGGTTGAAGTATTCGACCTTGGCCAGGACGGTCGCCCGGATGCCTTCGGTCACGGTGTTGAGCTTCACGAGCGGGGTGTTGCCGACCAGCTCAATCATCGATTCGTAGTACTGCACACCTGCTCCTGGTCCGGTTCCGCGGGATCTCCGCGTCGGGGCGGCCGCCGTCGCGGGGCCGTGCTGTCAGCTTATTGCGCGCTGCCCGCCCTCCGACCGGCGCGTTGGGACGAAGCCTGCACGGGGCAACAACTTGTTAGCAAGGCGTACAAAGGAGAAAGAAGCGCGCGCGGACGTGCGGACGTGCGGACGGAGGTGGGCTGGACCCATGTCGATGTCGAGGGCGAGGGTGGCGCGGCGGATCGCCGCCGCGGCGGCGTACGGGGGCGGCGGGATCGGGCTGCTGGGCGGGGTGACCGCCGTGCTGGTGCTCACCGAGGTGTCCCATGCGAAGCGGGTCGTGGGGGGGGGGGGGGGGGGCGCCCCCCCCCCCCCGCGCGGCGGGGGGGGGGGGGGGGCGCGCGGCGCCGCCGCGCCGCCCACCCCGGTGGGCGGGTGGGGGGGAGGGGAGCGCCC
>NZ_JBHYVB010000085.1:0-1024 GCF_042750115.1 Streptomyces sp. NPDC059455 | reverse complement strand
TCCCTTGCTCTGGGGGTGGGGGGCGGCTCGGCCGACCCGCCCCCGCGCGCGGACGGCCGATATGGCTTCGCCTTCGCCCGCAGGACCGGCCAGCCACCACTGCGGCTGGCCTTTCTCGGCGACTCCACGGCCGCCGGACAGGGCGTCCACCGCCCTAGTCAGACACCGGGCGCGCTGCTCGCCTCGGGGCTGGCGGCGGTCGCGGAGCGCCCGGTGGACCTGCGGAACGTGGCACTGCCGGGGGCGCAGTCCAGCGATCTGGAGCGCCAGGTCACGCTGGTGCTGGAGGATCCAGACCTGTTCCCCGACGTATGCGTGATCATGATCGGCGCCAATGACGTCACCCGGCGGATGCCGCCCGCCAAGTCGGTACGGCTGCTGTCGGACGCGGTGCGCAGGCTGCGCGATACGGGCTGCGAGGTGATCGTGGGCACCTGTCCCGACCTCGGCACGATCGAGCCCGTCTATCAGCCGCTGCGCTGGATCGCGCGGCGGCTGAGCCGTCAGCTGGCCGCCGCGCAGACGATCGGAGTGGTGGAGCAGGGCGGGCGCACGGTCTCGCTGGGCGATCTGCTGGGCCCGGAGTTCGCGGCGAATCCGCGGGAGCTGTTCGGCCCGGACAACTACCACCCCTCGGCGGAGGGGTACGCCACGGCCGCGATGGCCGTTCTGCCGACCCTGTGCGACTCGCTGGGCCTGTGGCCCGAGGAGGCTCCGGAGACGCTCGACGAGGGCATCCTGCCGGTCGCCACGGCGGCGGCCGAGGCGGCCGCGGAGGGCGGCACGGAGGTCACCGCGGCCCGCGGCCCCTGGGCCCGTCTGCTGCGCCGCCAGGGCCCCGCCACGAAGGAGCCCGCGGCCGTGTCCGGCTCCCCCGACACCCCGTCCCCGACGCCGCCACCCCCTTCGGGCTGCTGACCCCGCCCAGGCCCGGGGCCTCGCCCCGACCCGGGGCCCTTGGCGAGCCCGCGGCCGGGGGGCCGGGGCCTGTCCGCCGCCCGGGGGGCCGGGGGCGGAGCGCCGC
>NZ_JBHYVB010000084.1:12178-44934 GCF_042750115.1 Streptomyces sp. NPDC059455 | reverse complement strand
CCGCCCCACCCCCCCGCCGGGGGGGGGCCGGGGCCCGCGGGGCCCCCTCGGCTCGGTGCTCACCACCCACCCCCGCGTCCTGGTCCTCGACGAGCCGACCTCCGCGCTCGACCCGGCCGCGGCCGAGGAGGTGCTGGCCGTGCTGCAGCGGCTGGTGCACGACCTGGGCACCACGGTTCTGATGGCCGAACACCGCCTCGAGCGCGTGGTGCAGTACGCGGACCAGATGATCTTGCTCCCCTCCCCCGGCGCCGCCCCGCTGACCGGCGCACCGGCCGAGCTGCTGCCGGTGTCGCCCGTCCAGCCGCCCGTGGTGGCGCTGGGCGCCCTCGCGGGGTGGCCGCCGCCGGTGCCGCTGTCCGTACGGGACGCCCGCCGCAAGGCGGGGCCGCTGCGGGAGCGGCTCGCGCCGCTCGCCCCGCGGACGGTGGCCGATCCGCCGCCGGGCGAGCCCGTGGGCGAGGTGGCGCGGCTGTCCGTACGCCACGGCCGGGTGGAGGCACTGCGCGGAGTGGACCTGACGGTGCGGCCGGGCGAGACGGTGGCGCTGATGGGACGCAACGGCGCGGGCAAGTCCACGCTTCTGGCGAGCCTGGTCGGGCTGTACGAACCCGCCTCGGGCTCGGTGCGCGTCGGCCCGGACCGGGTCGTACCGCACCGCACCCGCCCCGCCCAACTGCTCCGCCAAGTGGGCCTCGTACCGCAGGAGCCGCGCGATCTGCTCTACGCGGACACGGTCGCCGCCGAGTGCGCGGCGGCCGACCAGGACGCGGGCGCCGCGTCCGGCGCCTGCCGGGAACTGGTCGGCCGACTGCTGCCGGAGGTGGCGGACACCGCCCATCCGCGCGATCTGTCGGAGGGGCAGCGGCTGGCGCTCGCCCTGTCCGTCATCCTCACCGCCCGTCCGCCCCTGCTGCTGCTCGACGAGCCCACCCGCGGGCTCGACTACGCGGCGAAGGCGCGCCTGGTGGAGGTGGTACGCGGGCTGGCCGCGGACGGCCACGCGACCGTACTGGCCACCCACGATGTGGAACTCGCGGCCGAACTCGCCCACCGCGTCGTCATCCTGGCCGAGGGCGAGGTGGTCGCGGACGGCTCCACGGCGGAGGTGGTGGTCTCCTCCCCCGCCTTCGCCCCACAGGTGGCCAAGGTGCTGGCCCCACTGCCGTGGCTGACGGTGCCGCAGGTACGCGAGGCACTGGCCCTGGAGGAAGCCCCATGAGCCGGGCAGCGCTGAGCGGACCGCACCGGGCAGCGCGGGAACGCGGCGGCAGGACGAAGGCCATCCGCCTCGGCCCGCGCTCCGTGGCGGCGCTCGCGCTCGTCTCCGCGATCGGTGTCATCGCCTTCGGCTGGCCGCTGTTCGCACCGGGCGACTCCGGGATCACCACCCACGCCGCCGACGCGCCCTGGCTGTTCGCCGCGCTGCTCCCGCTCCTGCTGGCCGTGGTCGTGGCGACCATCGCGGACACGGGTCTGGACGCCAAGGCCGTCGCGATGCTCGGAGTGCTGGCGGCGGCGGGGGCGGCCCTGCGGCCGCTGGGCGCGGGAACGGCCGGGATCGAGCCGATGTTCTTCCTGATGGTGCTGTCGGGGCGGGTGCTGGGCCCCGGTTTCGGCTTTGTCCTCGGCGCCGTCTCGATGTTCGCGTCCGCGCTGCTCACGGGCGGGGTGGGCCCGTGGATGCCGTTCCAGATGCTGGCGATGGGCTGGGTGGCGATGGGCGCGGGCCTGCTCCCCGGTGCCGCCCAGCCGCCCGGCCGGGCGGAGCCGCTGCTGCTCGCGGGGTACGGGGCGGTGGCGTCCGTGGCCTACGGAACGGTCATGAACCTCCAGGGCTGGACCCTGATGCAGGGCATGGCCTCGGGGATCTCCTACGTCCCCGGCGACCCACTCGGCGACAACCTCGCCCGCTTCGTGGCGTACTGCCTGGCCACCTCGCTGGGCTGGGACCTGCCGCGCGCCGTGGTCACGATGGTGCTCACCCTCACCCTCGGCACCCCCATCCTCAAAGCCCTCCGCCGCGCCACCCGCCGCGCGGCCTTCGAGGCCCCGGTGGCGTTCGAGGACAGTTGATGTGCTCCCTGGCCTAAAGTCCAGGGATTCCGGCCCGGGTCGTCTGACCCTTCCGGGGGCTTCCTGCTTCAACGCGCTGTGCCGGGACTTTCGCCCTGGTCTTACCGGCGCTCCACGAGGCGTTTAGCGTCTCCGCCCGTCCGGCGGCGACGATACGGCGTCCTTCGAAGAGGACGTTGCGTGCTGCGTTGTGGTCGCGGTCGTGCACGGTGCCGCACCCGCCGCACGTCCACTCCCGGACGCGCAGAGGCTTGGGAGCGTCCCGGAATCCACAACCTTGGCCACGTACACCGTTCCGTTCTCCTGGAGTGAGAAGGCATTGGTGTTGAGGCGGATCGACTGCCGGGTGTCTTTCTTCGACTTGTACCGGGGCGGCCCGACCTTCCGGCCCTGCCGCGTGCCCTTGAGCGAGTCGAAGAAGTTCTTGTAGGCGGTATCGAGGTCCCGAAGGGACTGTTGAAGGACGACCGCTGACACGTCGGCGAGCCAGGCCCGTCCCTCGGTGCGCTTGGCCTCGGTGATGCGAAGCCGGGAAAGATCCGCCGACTTCGCATACGGCACCCCCGCCGCGTGCGCTTCCTTGCGGTCGCGCAGGCAGTCGTTCCACACCACGCGGGCACACCCGAACGCGCTCGCCAGCGCACGGCGCTGAATGGCGTCCGGGTAGGCCCGGTAGTTGTAGCGGAGCTGCATAACCACGACACTACTACGATTGGCCTCATAAACGGGCAGAACGACTACAGACGAGGCAGACACGTTGTTTCGGCGATGCACGTGCACTTGGTCTTCGTGACGAAGTACCGACGCGGAGTCTTCAACGACGAGATACTGGCACGCTGCGAAGAAATCATGCGCAAGGTGTGCGATGACTTCGAGGCGGAGTTGAAGGAGTTCAACGGCGAACGCGATCACGTCCACCTCCTGATCAACTACCCGCCCAAGGTCGCCGTCTCCAAGCTGGTCAACAGTTTCAAGGGCGTCTCCGCCCGCCGGATACGCCAGGAGTTCACCGGCCGCATCAGCCACGCCATCACGCACGGGCACCTGTGGTCACCCTCATACTTCTCGGCATCCTGCGGCGGAGCACCGCTGGCAATCGCCCGTCAGTACATCGAACAGCAAAAACGCCCGTAAAGTACAGGTCAGAGCAGTCCTGAGATGCATTCATCCCCGGCGTGAACGCCGGGGCTTTCTGCAAGAGTCCCGGTAACCGGACGGGCCCGGTGCGTTGTCCGCACTGGGCCCGTCCTTCCTGGGCCCTGGTCCCCGGCCCCTGGGTCATTCGTCCTTGTTACTGCTGGTGGAGCGTCAGTTCTGGTGGAAAATACTGGCGTCCCACTGGGCCACCCACCGGCCGTCGCCGAACCGTAGGTTGGCCGTGCACTTGTAGGTGTCACCGTCGCAGTTCAGGGCCGTCACCGGCACCGGGGCGGCGGCCTCCCGCGGAGCCTTGACCGTCTTCGCCGACGCGGCGGGCACGGCACTGGCCACGGCCTGGTGGAACACATTGGCGTTCCACTGGGCGACCCACCTGTCGTCACCGAACCGCAGTCCGGCGGTGCACTTGTAGGTGTCCCCGTCACAGGTGAGGGTCGTCACCGGGACGGGGGCCGCGGCGCCGCGCGGCGCGTCCGCCGACCGGGTGGCCCGCTGATGGCTCGCCGCGCTCTGGTGGAATACGTTCACATTCCACTGCGCGACCCACCTGCCGTCGCCGAACGCCAGGTTGGCAGTGCACTTGTAGGTATCGCCGTCACAGTTGAGAGCCGTCACGGGGACGGGCGCGGCGTTGGCCGCCGGGGCGACCGCCGTGGCGGCCAGGGTCAGGGCTCCCAACCCCAGGAACGTACCGGTGAGCATTCGGCGAGCTGACATGTCGTCGCTTCCCTTCGACTCCGGCCACACAAAGGTGCAATTCACCGCAAAACACCTCAAGTAGCCAATCCGATGACATCCCAGAGATTAGCTGCCCTTAAAGGCTTTTCATCTGCTCGTACTACATGAACTCATATGCGACACAGCCCCCGTTATGGCGAGGGCGGTCACCGTGGATTGACGATTCCAGGCGTACGAAAACGGCGGCGCCCCAAGGGGCACCGCCGAGGAATCGATACCGCCGAAATCCAAGCCCGGAATTCCGGTCGATCAGCGCTTGACCATAGCCACAATCGTGTTCGTGCCCCTTGCCTCCTCTGCGGGGAACGAGCAGACGCACAACGCCCAGGACCTCGAGGACGCCGACGCCGCCGTCACGCTCGCCGAGCTGCCCCTGCCCTGACCCCGACCGCCACCGTGACCGGAGCCCGCTACAGCCGCTGAATGATCGTGCCCGTCGCCAGCGCTCCGCCCGCGCACATCGTGATGAGCGCGAACTCCTTGTCCGCGCGCTCCAGTTCATGCAGCGCCGTCGTGATCAGGCGTGCCCCCGTGGCCCCCACCGGGTGCCCCAGGGCGATCGCGCCGCCGTTCACGTTGACCTTCTCCAGGTTCTGTTCGAAGACCTGTGCCCAGGACAGCACCACCGAGGCGAACGCCTCGTTGATCTCGATCAGGTCGATGTCCTTCAGGGTCATCCCGGCCTTGCCCAGGACCGCTTTCGTGGCGTCGATCGGCCCGTCCAGGTGGAAGTGCGGATCGGTGCCGACCAGGGCCTGGGCCACGATGCGGGCGCGGGGGCGGAGTTTGAGGGCGCGGGCCATGCGTTTGGAGGCCCACAGGACCGCGCAGGCGCCGTCGGAGATCTGGGAGGAGTTGCCCGCGGTGTGCACGGCGGTGGGCATGATGGGCTTGAGTCCGGCCAGCGCCTCCATGCTGGTGTCGCGGAGCCCCTCGTCCCGGTCGACGGCGCGCCACATGCCCTCGCCGGCCGTCTGTTCCTCCTCCGTCGTGGGCACCTGCACCGCGAAGGTCTCGCGTTTGAACCGCTCCTCGGCCCAGGCCCGTGCCGCCCGCTCCTGGGAGATGAGCCCGAGGGCGTCGACGTGCTCGCGGGTCAGGCCGCGGTTGCGGGCGATGCGTTCGGCGGCCTGGAACTGATTGGGCAGATCCACGTTCCACTCCTCGGGGAACGGTTTGCCCGGTCCGTGTTTGGAGCCGCTGCCCAGCGGCACCCTCGACATGGCCTCGACGCCGCAGCCGATGCCGACGTCGATGACACCGGTGGCGACCATGTTGGCCACCATATGATTGGCTTGCTGCGAAGAGCCGCACTGACAGTCCACCGTCGTCGCCGCGGTCTCGTACGGCAGCCCCATCGTCAGCCAGGCGGTGCGCGCGGGGTTCATCGACTGCTCCCCGGCGTGGGTGACCGTGCCGCCGACGATCTGCTCGATGCAGTCGGGCTGGATGCCGGTGCGGGCGAGGAGTTCGCGGTAGGTCTCGCCGAGCAGATAGGCGGGGTGGAGGTTGGCGAGCGCGCCTCCGCGCTTGCCGATGGGCGTGCGGACGGCTTCGACGATGACGGGTTCGGCGGCCATGGCTGTCTCGTCCTCTCATCGCATCCGCGGGGCTCCCGGCAGCGCCCGCGTCAGAACTAGTACGCGTTCTAGTTCTTCAGCTCAGTCTGCTGAGCCCCGGCCCGGCGGCGCAAGGGTTGTGCAGGGGTTGAGCGGACATCGAGGGGCATCGATCCCCCGAAACTATGGCCGCGTTATCTCTTGCTACTTGTAGAACCCGTTACTACCTTGCGGACACTTCTGATAGGCCGTCAGATCTCTGGAGTGGCCGATGTCCTGTCCAGCTCTCCCCGAAGGCTTTGACCTCACCGACCCCGACCTCCATCAGCATCGGGTGCCACTCCCGGAGCTCGCCCAGCTGCGGCAGACGGCCCCGGTGTGCTGGATCCCCCAACCACACGGCGTGGCCGGCTTCGACGACGACGGCTACTGGGCCGTCACCCGCCATGCCGATGTCAAGGAGGTCTCCACCCGGCCGGAGATCTTCTCCTCCCACGCCAACACCGCGATCATCCGCTTCAACGAGCACATCCAGCGCGATCAGATCGACGTCCAGAAGCTGATCATGCTGAACATGGACCCGCCCGAGCACACCCGGGTCCGGCAGATCGTCCAGCGCGGCTTCACCCCGCGCGCCATCCGCGCCCTCGAGGACGCCCTGCGCGACCGCGCCACCCGCATCGTGGCCGGGGCCAGGGAGAGCGGCAACGGGGACTTCGTCACCGACGTGGCCTGCGAACTGCCACTGCAGGCGATCGCCGAGCTGATCGGCGTCCCCCAGCAGGACCGGTCCAAGATCTTCGACTGGTCCAACAAGATGGTCGCGTACGACGATCCCGAACTGGCCATCACCGAGGAGATCGGCGCCGAGTCGGCCATGGAGCTGATCTCGTACGCCATGAACCTGGCCGCCGACCGCAAGGCGTGCCCGGCCAAGGACATCGTCAGCCGGCTGGTGGCCGCCGAGGACGAGGGCAATCTGGGCTCGGACGAGTTCGGCTTCTTCGTACTGCTGCTCGCCGTCGCCGGGAACGAGACCACGCGCAACGCCATCAGCCACGGGATGCACGCCTTCCTCACCCACCCCGACCAGTGGGAGCTGTTCAAGGCCGAGCGCTCCGCCACCGCCGCCGACGAGATCGTGCGCTGGGCCACCCCGGTGATGTCCTTCCAGCGCACCGCCACCCAGGACACCGAACTCGGCGGACAGCCCATCGAGGCGGGACAGCGGGTCGGCGTCTTCTACTCGTCCGCCAACAACGACCCCGAGGTCTTCGACCGCCCCGAGGTCTTCGACATCACCCGCGACCCCAACCCCCACCTCGGCTTCGGCGGCGGCGGACCGCACTTCTGCCTCGGCAAGAGCCTGGCGGAGCTGGAGATCCGGCTGATTTTCAACGCCATCGCGGACACCCTTCCGGACATCCGGCTCGCGGGTGAGCCCCGGCGGCTGCGCTCGGCCTGGCTGAACGGGATCAAGGAGCTCCGGGTGACCTACACGTAAGCGACCTGGCCGCTGTCCGGCGGTTCATGTGGCCTCGACGCCTGCTCGTCTCGGGTCGTCGCGTGGGACGGCTGTCAGCCGAAGTCGTCGGGGACGATGCGGAGTTTTTGCGCGATGCGGGCGAGGGCCTTCTGGTCGGCGGTGTTGAGCGAGTCGAGGACGATGCGGCGTACGGCGCGCAGGTGCGTGGGCGCTGCCAGGCGCACGAGGTCGAAGCCGACGTCGGTGAGTTCGGCGAGGGTGTAACGGCCGTCGGCCGGGTCAGGTGTCCGTACGACCCAGCCGCGCTGTTCACAGCGCTTGATGACGTTGGACAGGCGGGAGAGCGACCCGCTGGCGAGGAAGGCGAGTTCTCCCATCCGCAGCTTGCGCCGCGGGGCCTCGGAGAGGTGGCTGAGCACGAGGTACTCGAACAGGGTGAGGCCGTGCTCCTGCCGCAGCGGCGACTCCAGCTTGCCGGGCAGCAGCAGGACAAGGGAGATCATCCCCGTCCACGCCGCCTTCTCCTGCTCGTCGAGCCATCGCAGCTCCTCGTCGTCCTTGTGTTCGCCCGCGCCGCTCATGGGCCCTCCCGTGCTGGTCATGGATCTTCCCGTCTCTCCGGTGAAGGCCGGCATCACTTTATGCTTGAAGTCATTGCGTGCTAGCCTCACTTTACGCGTGAACTCATCTAGGAGGAAACGCGCCCCTATGGACAGGAAGCGGGAGCATCATGAGCACCGTCACCTTCGGCATCGCTCCGGGCTACGGCGAGAAGCTGCACGCGGCCCTCGGCTACAGCGGGGCCGTCCGCGTCGGCGACCGGGTCGAGACCTCCGGTCAGGCCGGGGCGGATGACGACCTGGTCATCCCCGACTCGCTGGAAGACGAGATCATCCAGGCTTTCGACAACGTGGAGCGCACGCTCGCCTCGGTCGGCGCGACATGGAAGGACGTCATCCACGTCAACTCCTACCACAAGGTCGCACCGGGAGATGACGCCATCGGCGACGACCACAACGCGGTCATGGCCGAGCAGTTCCGCCGTCGCCTCGACGGCCGCGCGCCGATCTGGACCGAGACCGGCGTCACGGTCCTCGGCCTCGCCGCCATGCGCGTGGAGATCCGCGTCACCGCCATCGTCGGCTCCGGGAACTGAACCCCCCGCTCGTCAGATCCTCCCGACTCCCCGAACCAACGAGCGACCGGCCGGAAGGCCACATGATCCGCCGGACAGTGCCCAGACGTAAGCTGTTCGTGCCGCGCCAGGAGTCCCACAACCCGCCGGGCGGGGGCACACTGACCGCCATGAGCGAGATGTACGGCCCGCACGGCGCGGCGGGCGATCGTCGAAGACTCTTCGACTTCATAGCCCTCACCGCCCGCCTCCGTGAGACCGAGCGCGCCAACAACGCCACCCCGGAGCGCAAGGAGAGCGTGGCGGAGCACTCCTGGCATCTGGCGATGGTGAGCTGGATCCTGCACGCCGAGTTCGAGCGCGAGGCCGGGCAGCGGCTCGACCTCACCAAGATGCTCAAGCTCTGCCTGATGCACGACCTCGTCGAGATGGACGCGGTGGAGCGCGGCGCCGCGGGCGGTGAACCGCCGCGCTTCGCCTCGCTCCCCGCGCCGCTCGGGGTCGAACTCCTGGCGCTGTGGCGGGAGTACGAGGAGGGCCGTACGCCCGAGGCGTGCCTGGTGCGCGGGGTGGACCGGCTCAACCCCACCCTGATGCGCTGTCTGACCGGCCAGGGCTGGGGCGACATGGCCACCGACAGCCACGCTCCCGTGGACGCCGAGGCGCTGGACGGGCTGCATCTGCCGCGGGTGGCGGTGAGCGAGACGCTGCGCGCGCTGTACGAGGAGATCAGGGACGCCTCGGTGGAGGGCGGGCTGTTACCGCCGTGAGGCCTGCCCGCCCTCCACCGAGCGCCGTGGACGCCGACCGCTACTTGAACGGCACGTTCACACACGCCACCCGGGCGCCGGCCTGCCCGGCCTTGCCCGACGTGGTGCCCGTCGCATGCTTGTGGATCACCACGGAACGGGCCTCATCGGGCCGGAAGTTCCACTTCACCCAGGACTTGGCCCAGCCCTTGCCGTTGCTCTTGGTGGTGAGGTCCAGCCACACCTCGTTGTGCGGGTTGGCGTACTCCGGGTTGGTCGAGGGCTGCTTGGGGTCCTTCTTGTTCTGGTAGTGGGGCCCCGACGAGTCGGGCTTGGTGCCACACGGCTTCGTGTGGACGTGGATTCCGAAGTGGTGGTCGGCCGCGAGGCCACGCACGCTGATGAACACGAACGTGCCCTTGTGCATCGGGTATTGGCCGTGGTTCTCGCCACCTTCGTGGTGGTACTTCATGCCCTTGCCGCTCAGCCGCGCCTCCGCGATGAACACCGACGCGGACGTCGGCACCAGCGACTTGTCGTACGTCACCGCACCGGCGTGCTTCGCCTCCGACGCCGGCTGGAACCTGTCGTGGACGAAGACGAAGGGGTGTGGCGGCGCGGCGACCGCGGGTGTCGCGATCGCCATTGAGGCGCCCATCGCGACCGCCGCGGTTACTGCCTTCACCAGGGACATCCTTGATCCCTCCTCGGTCGGGGTCCCCGCTCCCCGTCTCGATTCCCGGATCCCCCCGTTTAACGCGTTTTCACGCCTTTCCGCCCCCTTCTCACCACGCTAGACCCGCTGGTCATCTCGCTCAACGCGAGCCCCAGCCCCCTTTTCGGGGGACTCGGCGGCCCCGATCCGGGTCTTCTCCGCGGGCCCGGCGCCGTCGTGCCGTCCGCCGCGCTGCCGTACCAGCCCCGGGACCAGCCCCCTGGCGCGGGTGACCGCGGCGCCCATCGTCCCCGACAGCGGTGGCGCCTCCTCGTGCGGGCGCCCGCCCACGCCGAGGAACACGTACTGCAGCGCGAACCCGGCCGTGACGATGACCGCGCCGCCGATCGCGTCCAGCACATAGTGGTTCGCGGTGCCCACGATGACCGCCGTGGTCAGCAGCGGGTACAGGACGCCCAGCACCTTCGCCCAGACGTACGGCGCCACGATCACGATGACCACCCCGCACCACAGCGACCACCCCACGTGCAGCGACGGCATGGCCGCGTACTGGTTGGACAGCTTGGTGAGCGCGCCGAAGTCCGGGTTGCTCAGGTCCTGCGGGCCGTGCGCGGTGTCCACGTAGCCGAGCCCCATCAGCCGTGGCGGGGCCAGCGGGTAGAGCCAGAAGCCGACCAGGGCGAGCATCGTGGCGAAGGCCAGCGGGGTGCGGGCCCAGCGGTAGGTCGCGGGGCGGCGCAGATACAGCCAGCCCAGCAGGGACAGCGGAATCAGGAAGTGGAAGGTGCTGTAGTACCAGTTCATGAAGTCTCTGAGCCATCCGGTGTCGGCCACGATGGCGTTGAACCAGTGCTCGATGTCGATGTGCAGCCAGCCCTCGAGGGTGAGCACCTGGTCTCCGTGTCCCTCGGCCACGCTGCGCTCGTCCGGGGCGTGGCCCCGGATCCAGGAGTAGGCGAAGTAGCCGACGCGGATCAGCACCAGCTCGAGCATCAGGTTCGGGCGGGACAGCGGCCGCTTGAGGACGCGCAGCAGCGGCACCCAGGCGAAGCGGCTCTTGGCCGGTTCGGCGACCGGCGTCGGCTCGGGGTCGTCCCAGCGCGGCGAAGTGCGGGAGAGGAACGGCACCAGACAGGCGGCGGCGAGCGCGGCGAGCAGCGGCGCATTGTAGCCGATATGTCCGAGGATCTCGATGTCGGGCAGCAGCGCGGTGCGGTTGAGCGACATCGTCAGTACGACCAGAACCGGCCACACCAGCCGGTCGGAGCCACGCCGCCCCACCCGGCCGACCATGGCCAGCAGGATCCACAGCTGCTGATGCTGCCAGGAGGTGGGCGAGACCGCGAGTGCCACGCTGCCGGTGATGGCGGCGGCGAGCAGCAGCTGCCCGTCCCTCGCGTAGCGCACCGCGCGCCGCAGGCCGATCACCGCGACCGCGACCCCGAGCACGGCCAGCACCGCGAGCTCCATCGGGCCCTCGATGCCGATGCGCAGCAGCAGCCCGTGCAGCGACTGGTTGGCCAGGCTGTCGGCGGGGGCGCCGAGCCCGAAGCCGCCGATGTGATGCCCCCAGTACGTCCACGAGTCGTGCGGCATGGCCGCCCAGGCGAGCGCGGTGCACGCGGCGAACGTGGCGCCCGCGAGCGCGGCGGCCCGGCGCCATCCGATCAGCCACAGCACGACGGCGAACAGCAGCAGCGCGGGCTGCAGCGCCGCGGCCACTCCGATGAGCACACCGGCCTGCCGCCCGGAGGTTCTGGGCAGCACGGTGAGGACGACCAGGAGCACCGGGATGATGCTGGTCTGGCCGAGGGTGAAGGTGTTGCGCACCGGAAGCGACAGCACCAGCAGGCTGATGGCCAGCGGTGCGGCGATCAGCGAGGTGCGGCGGGAGACCGGGCCGGGCAGCGACCGGGCCACGGCCAGCCCGAGGACGACGACCAGCAGCAGGGTGCCGAAGGTCCAGGCGACCCCGAGGCTCTGCTCGGCGGCCTGGGTCAGGGGTTTGAGGACGAGCCCGGAGAACGGGGTGCCGGTGAAGGAGTCCCCGTCGTACAGCGACCCGCTGACATGCAGCACCCCGTGTTCGCCGATCCAGGTCTCCAGGTCGGTCAGCCGCTCATCGGGCGGCAACCGCAGCACCGCCGCCGCCTGACGGACCGCCAGCAAGCCCGCCAGCAGCCACAGGACCACGAGCCCCATTCTGGTCCGTGGCGTCCGCGCCCCTACGGTGCCGGGGGCCGGCCCCGTGTCCGGACTTCTCCCCAGTCCGCTCCGCTCCACGTTCGCCACGCCGTGCCGCTCCCCCACTCGCCCTCTTCATCTGTCCCGGATGTTTGAGACCTTACTGAGCCCACTGAACAGACGCCGAACACCCCCTCTTCACCTGACTGTCGTCCGGGGTTGTCCGAAAAATGTCAGGCTTTGGCAGGGTCCTCGCGCTCCGCGAGGGTCCGTATGGTCCGGGCCAATTTCATCAGGGCCGCGGGGTGCGCAGCGAATCGGGACTCGCGGCGCGCTGAAATGTACCCGGCGTCACTCCGAAGCACCGCACGAACCAGCGGTGGAAGTGGCTCTGATCGGCGAACCCCGCCTGGGCCGCGGCCTCCGCCGCGCTGCTGCCCGCCACCAGCAGCCCGCGCGCCCGGCGCAGCCGGAGCTGCCGCTGGAAGTCGCTCGGCGCCATCCCATACGCGGCACGGAACGCCCGGTAGAGCGCGAAGCGGCTGCACCCGGCGGCCTCCGCGAGCCGCGCCGCCGGGATCTCCTCCGCGTACGCCTCCTCCAGCAGCGCCCTGGCCTGCCGCGCGGCCCGCACCTGCTCGCCGCTCCCGTGCGGAAGCTCCCGGGCCCACAGCGGCCCGGTGGCCCCGCGCCGCACCATCGCCCCGACGGCCGCGGTCAGCCGCTCGTCCCGCACCAGCGGACCGGCGCCGCCGACCAGGGCGGTGTGCAGCCGCAACAGGGCGCGG
This sequence comes from Streptomyces sp. NPDC059455, assembly GCF_042750115.1. NCBI lineage: Bacteria > Bacillati > Actinomycetota > Actinomycetes > Kitasatosporales > Streptomycetaceae > Streptomyces > Streptomyces sp. NPDC059455. Next base: position 32,385 of record NZ_JBHYVB010000084.1, on the reverse strand, counting down.
GGCAGCAGGGGATCGGACACCACGGGCCGGTCGAACAGCGGCAGCGCCGCCCGGCCGTCCGCGCTGTCGGCCACATCGGCGAGGACATCCCGTACCACATCGGGACCTATATGGACGATGCGGTACTTGTAGCCGAGCTCGGCGGCCGCCTCCCCGTCATGCGGATCGTCGGGATTGAAGACCATCACCATCCCCGCCCCGCTGGTGCGCAGCGCACCCCGGCACCGAAAGCGCTGGGCACCGACCTCGGTCACGGCGAAGGAGTAGGTGTCATGGCTGTGGGGATGGAAACGATGGCTGAAAAAGTGCGCGTGCATGGCCTCCACGGGCCGGTCGGGATCGCGCCAGTACCGGGCCCAGTCCTCCCGGCCCCGCTCCCCTTCTCCGACGGCAACCACGGATCCATTGTGCCGTGGCGCACGAGCGTTCAAGACCCCAGGTCGCCGCGGTGGCGAGAGTGACGGCATGCGCTTCGACACCAAGATCGCCGTCATTGTCCGTACCGACCTCGCCGACTGGCAGAAGCTGAACGTGACCGCCTTCCTCTCCAGCGGCCTGGCGCACACGACGGACGAGATCGTCGGCAAGCCGTACGAGGACGCCTCGGGCAATGTCTACCTTCCGATGTTCCGCGAACCGGTCCTCGTCTACGCCGCCGACGCCCCCGCCCTCACCCGTACCCACGCCCGCGCCCTCTCCCGCGACCTGCCGATGTCCGTCTACACCGAGGAACTCTTCAGCACCGACAACGAGGACGACAACCGCGCCACGGTCCGCGCCGTCGACGCCGACGCCCTGAACCTGGTGGGCCTCGCGGTCCACGGGCCGCGCGGCCAGGTGGACAAGGTGACGAAGGGCTTGCGGCTGCACGGCTGAGGGCCCGGCGCAAAGACCATGGCGGTGACGGTGACGGCTCAATGGCCCGTCACCTTCCGCCAGGCGCCGGGGGTGACGCCCTCCCTGCCCGAAAAGGCACGGCTCAACGCGCTGCCGGTGTCGTATCCGACTCGGACAGCGATCTCCTGGACACTCAGCTGCGTCTCGCGGAGCAGGACCTTGACCCGGTACATGCGCCATGCCGTGAGGTAGCCCAGCGGGGTGTCCCCCGTCCTCTCCTTGAACAGGGCGGCGAACGCCGAGCGTGACATCCCCGCCGTGCGGGCGAGTTCGTCGACCGTCCACGGATGGGCCAGGTCCGCGTGCAACTCCTCCATGGCAACCGCCAGTCGCGGATCCCGCAGCGCGGCGATCCAGCCGACGGTCCCGCCGCCGACATCCGCACAACAGGTCCGCAGCGCCTGGACGAAGAGCACATCGGACAGACGGCTCATGATGAAGCCACCACCGAGCCCGCCCGCCGCGCTCTCCCGCGCGATGAGGTCGAACGTGGTGCGCAGGAGTTGGCTGGACGCGTCGTCCAGATTCAGCCGGAACACCGGCGGCAGGAGCGCGAAGAGCGGTTCTGCCGCCACGGCGTCGAAGGCGAACCGGGTGGAGACGATCTGCGTGAGCTCACCGTCGCCCCCGACCCGCGCCGAGTCGCCGGGGACCTGGGAGACCAGCCCGTCGCAGTCCACGACCTCGCTGCCCGCCTCGTCCTGAAGCGTGAATCTCACCCCCGCCCGGACCAGGAAGCAGTCGTTCGTCTCCAGCCGCTGCGGCCCGGCGAGCGTGTCCGCGACGAGCCGACACGCACCACGGGAGATCAGGACCAGCCGGGCGAGGTGTCGGGGAGGGAACGAGATTCCCCAGGGCGCACGGGCATCCACTCGCACATACCGCGCGTCCTCGATCTTCATCGTGGCGAGAAGGTCATCGATCGGATCCATCTCCACTCCCTTGGGTCTCCCCTGCCCCCCCTGGACGATCTGCGCCAAACCATGGACGCCAAGATACAGATCGTCCAGCCGAGCGCGCCTATCGTGGAGGCGACACACGAACGAAGGGTGGCAAATGCGTACATTCCAGACGGGAACTGGCGGTGGTCTGATCGCCTCGGCGGAGCGCCCGGTGCCGAGCCCGTCAGCGGGCGAAGTGCTCGTACAGGTGAAGGCCAGCTCCCTCAACGCACGCGATCTGCTCATCGTCACCGGCCGGTACGCCGTCGACGTGCCGCCCGGACGCATCCCGCTCTCCGACGGCGCGGGCGTCGTGGAGGCGGTCGGGGAGGGAGTCTCGCGCTTCCGCATCGGGGACCGCGTCGTGGGCACCTTCCACCCGACCTGGCTGTACGGTCCGTTCCCCGAGTGGGGGCAGCTGCGCGGCACCCACCGCGACGGCTGGCTCACCGAATACCTCACCCTCGACGAGCAGAGCCTGGTCGCCGTGCCGGACCAACTGTCCTTCGAGGAAGCCGCCACGCTTCCGTGCGCCGCGCTCACCGCGTGGTCGGCCGTAAGCGGCGTCGGCCCCGGGGACACTCTCCTGGTCCAGGGCTCGGGCGGGGTATCGGTCTTCGCGCTACAGTTCGCCCGCCTGGCCGGCGCACGCGTCCTGGCCACGACATCCAGCGAAACCAGGGCCCAACGCCTCAGCGCTCTTGGCGCATCCGACGTCATCGACTACACCAGCACACCGGAGTGGGGCGCGCGGGTACGGGAACTCACCGGCGGCGGCGCCGACCGCGTCGTCGAGATCGGCGGCGCCGGAACGCTCTCCCAGTCCATCGACGCCGTCGCCCAGGGCGGCCAGATCGCCCTTGTCGGCAACCTGGCGGCGGGCGGCGGCATGGACGTGACGCGGTTCTTCCGTCGCGCGGCGACCCTCCGGTCGATCAGCGTCGGCAGCCGGAGCGACTTCGAACGGATGAACAGGGCCATCGGCCGGCACCGGCTCCGGCCCGTCATCGACCGCGTCTTCCCCTTCGAGGAGGCCCTGGAGGCGTTCGCGCACTTCGAGAAGGGCCCACGCTTCGGCAAGGTCGTCATCAGCCACTGAGCGCCACTGAGCGCCGTCTTCACACGTCCTTGACCGCCGGATGTAGCAGACTGCGCACAGAGTCGAGACCCAGGGCGCCGACTCGGCGTCCGCCGCGTGAGAGGTGTCTAGTGCCCAGCGTTGTAAAGATCAATGTGCTGACCGTGCCGGAGGAACAGCGCGAGGTGCTGGAGAAGCGCTTCGCGTCGCGCGCCGGGGCCGTGGAGGGCTCCGACGGCTTCGAGTGGTTCGAGCTGCTGCGCCCGGTCGAGGGGACCGACCAGTACCTCGTCTATACGCGCTGGCGCAGCGAGGAGGACTTCCAGGCGTGGATGGAGGGCCCAATGAAGGCGGCCCACCAGCGCGGCGGCGAGGACGCCCCCCAGCAGAAGCCCGCCGCGTCCGGCTCCACGCTGTGGTCCTTCGAGGTCGTCCAGCAGGCCGCGCCCAAGCAGGGCTGACCCGGGCCCCTTGCCATCACCGCCGGCCCCCTGGCCAAGGCCAGGGAGGCCGGCGGTTTCGTGTGGCACCCGTCATAACGGCTGACGGGTGGCCACGTGCGCCGATGCACATCGGGGGCACTGGCACGGCGGCCACACCGATGTCTCGATCGGCCTCAGGGGCTCGGTGGTCCTGACCACGCGCGTCGGCCCGTAGGTCTTCCCGCTGTCCCGCGACACGCGCATGGTCATCATCGCGCGGCCTTTCGCCGTGTCCGACATGTTGTCGCTCCCGTTAGCGGTCCTTACGTACGTCAAGACAACCGGGAATGCGCGGTCGCGGTTGGTGATCACCTGGTGACTCCGTGGTGACAAGCCGTACCCTGGTCACCATGAACAGCGGGGAGTTCAGTCAAAGAGTCCGCGACCTGCTCCGTGACCGGGACATGAGTGTTCGGGCGGTCGCCCGCCACCTGAACTACGACCACGCCTATCTGTCCCGCGTACTCGGGGGGAAACAGCAGCCGTCGAGGCAACTCGTCACGGCGCTGGACAACCTGCTCAAGACAAATGGGGAACTCGCCGAAATCGCGGTACGAGTAGCACCGCCAACTGTTTCGCCGGAAGCTGCTGAATCACCGGCCATCACTGATCGGATACTCAGACTCAACGAGGCACGCGGAGCCGACTTCGTACAGGCCATCCGGGAGACTTCCCATCTGCTGGTCGTCCTGGACAACGAACTCAGCGGGGTATCCATCGCGGAGCCCGCAGGCCGTGCGTTCAAGGTCGTGCATCGGCGGCTCGGAGCCGGAGACTACGATCCCCGGTATGAGCGCGATATTCAGTCGGCGGCCGCGGAACTCGCCGAAATAACCGGCTGGGCTCTTTTTGACGCGGAAAGAGACGGCGCCGCCCGGCGCTTCAACCAAGAGGCGCTGTTCCTCGCGAATCTCTCGGGGGACCGCTCCATCGCACTGCTGACGCTGCAGAACATGGCGATGCACAGTGAATGGCGCGGACGGAACCAGGAGGCGCTGTCCATCGCCCGGTCGGTACTCAACCGTAGACGGCTGTCCCCGCGCGTCGAGGCGATGTTCCGCATGCGTGAAGCGAAGGGACTGGTCGGCACGGGACGTACGTCGGATGCCGTCGAGTCGCTTCAACGCGCCCGGTCCCTCATCGAGGACGGTAACGACGTCGGCGAACCGGACTGGTCATGGTGGTTGACCGACAGGGAAATTGACGGCCACTGGGGTCACGCACTTCAGATCGCAGGTGACGTAAAGAAAGCCATCGAGCGGCTGCTGCAATCCGCACAACCAGGGTGTGGCGTCGCGACCGGCTACGCAAGTATGTCATCCGCACGGCTCGCCCAATGCCTACTGGACGTCAATGCCTGGCGCGACGCGGAAGACGTCATCAGGTCCCTGGTCACCGCCGCACCCGGAATCTCCTCGGGACGGACCCTCCGCCTCATCGGTCATGTCGCCAAGCAGCGCGAAAGGCTGAACGGTGCACCGACAAGCCTCACGGACACGCTTGAGCACCTGGCGGAAAAGCTCGACGAGGACCCATTCACGCTGTCATAGGCGAGTCGTGCTGACACAGATCGTCAACTGATTGATTCTCACGGGACTGGTCGCTGTCCCGGCCGTGCGTAAGGGTTTTGTGAACCGCGCCGAGTGTTCAGGCGCGTCCACGAGAGAAGGAAGCACCCCCTATGCGCGCCCTTGTGGTCCATCACGGCGAGGCCGGACCCGTCCGGTTCGCCGATGTCGATGAGCCCGTTCCGTCCAGCGACGAGGCGTTGGTCGAGATACGGCACATCGGTCTCAACTTCGGAGAGCTGAATTATGTGCACCAGTGGCCGGCCGGCGCTGTGCACGGTCACGACGCGGCCGGCGTCGTGGTGCGCGCCGCGTCCGACGGTTCGGGGCCGCCCGAAGGTGCCCGCGTCGCAGTGGGAATGGCTCCCCACGCGTGGGCGGAGCGGGTGGCGGTCAGCCCCGCCTCGCTCGGCACCGTCCCCGAGGGCGTGGACCTGGCCGACGCCGCCGCGCTGGGGATCGCCGGAGTCACCGCATTGCGGGTGCTGCGCAAGCGTTCCCTGCTGGCGCGCGACGTCCTGGTCACCGGCGCCAGCGGGGGCGTGGGGCACTTCGCCATCCAGCTGGCGGCGCTGGCGGGCGCCCGGGTGACGGCACTCGTCGGTTCGCCGGACCGGGCCGCCGGACTCCGCGAACTCGGCGCCGACGAGGTCCTGACCGACCTGGCCGGGACCGAGGACCGGTTCGACCTCGTCCTGGACACGGTCGGCGGGCCGCTGACAGCCCGAGCGTGGAGCTCCCTCGCCGAGGGCGGCACCATCCACCTGGTCGGTTACTCCTCGGGGCAGGACACCACGTTCCCCTCAGGGACCTTGTTCGGCTTCGGCGAACCCCGCACCATCGCCACCTACGGCGACATGACGCCGACCAGCGGGGAGCTGACGGACCTGCTGGGCCTCATGGCCGCCGGAAGGCTCTCGGCACCGGTCGGACTGCGAGGCGGCTGGCAGGACGTGGACGACGCCGTCCAGGCGCTGTTCGCACGGAAGGTGCACGGAAAGATCGTTCTTGACGTGGCCTGAAACCCTGGACGACGGTGGACAAGAATGGACCCATGGACGTGCTGGCGGAGGTCTTGCGTGTTTCGGGTGCGCGTGGGGCGCTCGGGGTCATGCTGGAGGCCGGAGGAACCTGGGGCCTGTGGCTGGACTCCTATCCCGGAGCGGCGCTGCACGTGGTGTCCCGTGGCACGATGTGGCTCCACGTCACAGGCGAGAAACCTCTTCAGGTGCAGACCGGAGACGCCGTCCTGGTGTCGCCGGGCACCGCACACGGGATAGCCGGCGGCGCCAGCGTGACGATGGGTTCCTGCGACCGTGAGGCGGCGGTCCGGGCTTTTGGCGATGGCCGAGCCCTGCGGCTGGGCTCGACGCCGGTGCAGACGGAAGCGATCGTCCTGCACTATGAGCAGGACCCGGAAGTGAGCACACCGGTACTCACCTCCCTCGCCCGTCCGATGCACGTCACAGCCCACCAGAACGCGCAGCTCAGACGGGCCGTAGAACTTCTCGCGGCGGAGCTTGCACAGCCGCAGATCGGCACCACCGCCGCCGTCAACAGCATCGTCGACCTCCTGCTTGTCCAGTTCGTACGCGCCTGGCTGGCCCGCCACCCGGAGGACCCGTCCGGCTCATGGCTGGGCGCGATGCGTGACCCGGTCGTGCGCGACGCCCTGGCATATGTCCACGCCCAACCGGAACACCCCTGGACCACGGAGACCCTGGCCGCCGCGACGAGCGTCTCCCGGGCGACGCTGACCAGGCACTTCCGGTCCGCCCTCGGACAGACGCCGGGCGCGTACGTGACGCAGTGGCGCATCGACCTGGCGTCCGTCCGGCTCCGCGATACCGACGAGCCGGTCGAGTCGATATCCAGTGCGGTCGGATACGGCTCTCCGCACGCCTTCAGCCGTGCCTTCCGACGTGCCCGGGGCATGGCCCCGGGCGAGTACCGTTCTCGACTTCGTTCGCGCCATCGGCTCCGAGTGTGACGCGGGTGGTGTCGCGCCGGCACCCGGCCAGGGGCTGGGACCGCTCAACCGGACTGCGTGACCGAGGACCACACGCCCATCCACTGTTCGGCGCCCCACGCCTCGTACCGTTGCGCCTCGGTGAACCCCAGCTTCGCCGCGAGGCGCATCGAGCGGTCGTTGGCGGTCTGGGTGCAGAGCACCACCGGCTCGCCGGGAAGCGCGTCGGCGAACCAGTCGAGTGCCGCGGCGCACGCCTCGGCGGCGTACCCGTATCCCCATGCCCCCGGCAGGAGCAGGTAGCCGAGTTCGGCAGACCCGGCATACCCGACTTCCGGGCGGACCTGCTCCGCGTCACGCCGTTTGAGCTCGATGGTGCCGATCATCGCTCCATCGAGATCGATCACGAACAGGCCAGGGCGCCACCCGGGTACTTCAGACATCGTGCGCTCGAGCTCATCACGCGGTCGAGGGCCACCGAGGTAGGTATGCACCTCCGGTGAGGCGAGCAACTCGATGAACGCCGCACGGTCCCGGGCCTCGGACTCGCGGAGCACGAGCCGTTCGGTCCGTATCGAGGCGGGTGGCCAGGCGACGGGTCCGAGTGGGCGGGTCATGACGGCCGCCCGCCGCACTGCCAGCGGTGAACCTCGATGTCCGCGTACCGGGCCGGGGTCAGGACGGCGCGGGCCGTCTCCGGGTCGGGTGCGCGGACCAGTGCCGCTGTGCCCAGCCATGTGCTTCCCTCGTCGGAGAGCAGTGGACCGTAGGCGATCAGCTCGTCCCGGTCGGCGGGCAGGTCGACGATGTGCACGCTGCCGGTCGGGACCCCTTCGGCGTCGGAGAGCGTCGGCCCTCGGGCGATCATCTCCGACGCGTACCGGTCCATGTAGGACCAGTGCTGTTCGACCAGCTCTTGGCGCAGCGGCAGCGAGCCGGGCCGATCGCGGTGGTAGCAGAAGAACTTCATGCCCGGCAGTCTTTCGGCCCATGGGCAGCCGGTACAGCGGATATCGGTGGGCACCGGTCAGCGGCCGGGTCACATGCCATCGGTGGCGTGGTACGGGCGGCACACTCCCCCGTCGTAGTCGGTCGCGATCTCCAGCAGTTGGTGCCCGTCGGCCGAGGGCAGCAGGCTGGAGCTGTAGTTGGGGCAGAAGTCGACCTTGTCGGACTTCACGGTGACGGGGGCCGGGATCTCCTTCCAGGCGCCCTCTCCGCCCTTGCTGTTGGTCCAGACCGTGCGCCCGCTGCCCTCGGCCTTGCTGCCGTCCGCGTTGTACATCACCTGTCCGACCAGCAACAGCTTGCCCTGCGGATTTCCCTCCTCCGGCGCCCAGGCCAGGGTCGGCGCGTGCCTGAAGTACTTGCCGTCGGCCGTCTCGGGCCGGGTGCCGAGGTTGGCGGGGTCGCCCCAGTCCCATCCGTCGGAAGAGGTGCGGTAGTGCACGACGCACGAGAACTTGGGGTCGTCGGAGCAGATCTCGTACGTCATGACGTACGTGCCGTCCGGCACCTTCCGTACGACCGCCATCCCGGGGCGGTCGGAGGCCGGGGCACTGGCGACGGTGTCATGCGGGCCGTCCCATGAGACGCCGTCCCGTGAGCGTACGGCGACAAGCTTCTGGCTGTGGTTCGGATCGGTCTCGTCGGAGTAGTGGCAGACCAGGTTGCCGTCGGCGTCGATGGAGAACTCCGGCTCCCACAGCCCGTTGGCGTCCGTCGCGGTGGCGGCTGTGGACAGATAGGTCCAGGTGCGTCCCACGTCGGTGCTCTTGAACACGCGTATCGACATGTGGCGGTCGGCTTTGGGTACGTCCTGGCCGAAGGAGGCGGCCCACAGCAGCGTGCCGGCCGGCATGTCACCGACCTGTTGCGGCAGTTCGTAGAGGACCGAGCAGCACAGCCCCTTGCCGTCGGTGGACGCGGGGTCGGCGATGGTGCCCACCTGGTTGAAGTTGGCTCCGTCGTCGGTGCTCTCCTGAATGGCGCCGATGCCGTTGCCGCCGCCCGGGACGACGGTCGAGGCGAGCACGCGGCCGTTGTCCTTCCCGCTGTGCTCCAGACGGATCGCCCGGGGGTAGAGGCCCGCGCCGTCGCGCAGCGGCTTGGGGTCCGTCTTCTCCAGGGCCGCCGCGCCGCCCTCGCCGTTCTTCGTCCCGGTGTCGGGGGAGCCGGAGCCCTGGGAACCGGAGTCCTGGGAGGCGGTGGAGGACGCGGCTCCGGAGGCACCGTCCGAAGTGTCCTGGCAGGCCGCCAGCCCGAAGGCGGCGATGGCGGCCACCGTGGCGACGGCGGCTTTGCGAGCGTGCCGGCGGGCGATGCGGCGTGGCATGGAGTCTCCCCCTGTGGTGCGGGCGGTCCCCGTCATACGGGACCTGTGCCGACCAGCCTGTCCGCCGCCGCTGATGATCCCCTGCCGATCGGCTAACGCGTCGCCAACCGACTCATGGCCCGCCTCATCGTCGCCTTACGGTCGACACGGCTCACACCGGTTCGGGCTGCGGCTCCGGCTGCAGCGCCGGTGCGGCCTTCGGCTCCCACAGCCTGGTGGTCCGTACATAGCCGTGGATCACCGAGCCCATCGCCAGCAGGAGAAGGGGTCCGAACACCCATGGATGTCTGGCCATCTCCACCGGCAGATAGCGGTAGGCCACCAGGAGTGCGGCGAAGACCGCCGCGCCATGGGCGACCAGTTGGGTCCCCGACCGGTCCCAGCCACGTGCGAGGGAGCGCAGCGCCGCCTCGACCGTGAGCGCGAACACCACGCCCGCGACGAGATCCACGCCGTAGTGGTAGCCGAATCCCAGCGTCGCGCCGAGCGTGGCGACCAGCCAGAACGTTCCCGCGAACCGCAGGATCCGGGGACCCTGGCGGGAGTGAACGAAGATCGCTGTGGCCCACGCCGTATGCAGACTGGGCATGCAGTTGCGTGGCGTGATCTCGTCGAACGGCATCGAGTGCGGGGCGCTGATGGGCGGCGGCGTGTGCGGCCACAGGTTGGCCAGCGCCCAGTGCTCGCCGCCGGTACCGAAGGCGCCGCCGCCGTAGGCGAAGACCGGTCCGACCACCGGGAAGATCATGTAGATGGCCGGTCCGAGGAGGCCGATGGCCAGAAAGGTGCGCACCAGATGGTGGCTCGGGAAGCGGCGCTCGACCCCCACGTTACGCAGTTGATAGATCGAGACGATGACCGCGGCCACCGGAAGCTGAATGTAGACGTAGTCGAGAACGTGGGCGCCGACCGGGCCCATGGCCTCGACGATCCGGCCCGCCAGCCACGACGGGTTGCCCAGCGCGTGATCGGCGGTCGCCAGGTACGGATCGAGCACCGCCGGGCGGGTCTTCGCCGTGATGAGCAGCCAGGTATCACCGGTCTTACGGCCGGCCACCAGCAGCAGGCCCAGCCCGACGCCCTTCAGCAGCAGGGCGCGTTCCCGGCCGGTGCGGCGCGTGACCGCGATGACCACACAGCCCAGCATCACCCACAACGCGCCGTTGCCGAAGGGGTGCCCTTCGGTCACCTTCGCGTCGGCCACCCACCGCACCAGGAAGATGACGATGTCGATGCCGATCGCGGCACCGGCCGCGATGAACCGCTCCCGCCAGGTGAGCACCACCATCATCAAGCCCATACCGGCGTACAGCAGAAAGCCCGATTTGGGGGCAAAAATAATCTCTTGCACCTGATTGGTCATCGGCCCCGGCAGGCCGTAACGTCGGGCGGCGAGCTCCAGCGCGACGAAGAACCCGAGGCACACCACACCGGCCACAACCCACAGCACCGCCCGTGGCCGGCGCCACGCGGCGAACGTTATTCTGCTATTTATACGCGAAAACACCCGCGATGCTATAGATATCAACTGTTTGGCCGATTTGCTCGATGTGAGTTGTAGGTCACTCTTCGCACCGGATAGCACGGTTTTCCGGTGAAGGGCGGGCGATGGGGGCGCTCGTCGTGAGTTCGGATCATGGTATCCGAGCGGCGCGGGTGGGGCTCCGCCCAGGACAGGGAGCGGATCTTGGCGCGGGCGCGATGTGCCGTCGTGGCCCCAGCCGGTCGCCGGCCGGTCGCCGGCCGGTCGCCAGTCGGTCCGGCCGCGGAGTTCCGTCGGGGTCCGGCGAACGCCTCTCAGCGGGTCGGCCACGCTCGTTTTCAAAATGCCCTAAAACACGTTCTAGTCAAAGAGGCCGCTCCCGACCGAGGGTAGGGTCAATACGTCAACCCAGAAACATTCGGGCCCGACGAAAGAATGTGCGAAGATAATGGCATCCCCCACTGCCATCGAGAGCAGCACCAAGCGATCGTTCACCGTACGCGCCGAAGCGTCGAACGGTGACCGCATACGCTTGAGCGTCTACGACATGCTCATCGGATTGGTCTACACCCCCCGTACCTTTTTCTATCGCGAGACGCTCGACGGCGAAGCGCTCCGCGCCTCCCTCAGCAGAACGCTGCTCCACTTCCCGATGGTTTCCGGCCGTATGAAGAAGGATCCCGACGGCCGTCTCAGCGTGCTCTGCGATGACTCCGGCGTGCGCTTCATCGAGACACACGCATCCATACCCATGCCGGACCACGGGCCCCACCACACCGCGAAAAAGGGCATCAACCGCTATCTGAGCCATGTCAACCCGCTCCAGGTGGTCGACCACGACACACCGCTTTTCACGGCGAAGCTCACCCATATGAAAGGCGGCGGCTCCGTCCTGGGCTTCACGATGAATCACGCCGTGGCCGACGGATCCGCCTATATGAGGTTCCTGGAGAGCTGGTCGCGTGAGCACCGGGGGCTCGAGTACACCGGGCCCGGCCACGACCGCAGCGTCATCGACGCGCTCGCGACGGCCGTCGCGCAGGACGCCCGGTCGGACAACCCCCATTTCACGGTCACCCGGCGAGGTGGGAAGTCCGTCTTCGTGAGCCGCGTCCTCCTGGGCAGCATCGCCAAGACGACGACGATGGTGACCACCCGCTTCACGGCCGCCGAACTGGCCACCATGAAGGACGCCGCGATGGCCGACCTCGCGGGCACGGAGCGCTGGATCTCGACCAATGACGCACTGACCGCCCATCTGTGGAAAGTGCTCGGCACACTGCGCGCCCGCCCCGACACGAGCGAGGAAAGGCTCGGCCTCCTCGCCGACTTCCGCACGTCTACCGGTGGAGCCGTACCGGACGACTACTGGGGCAACACCGTCACCAACACCCGGCCCGGGATGACCGCGGCCGAACTGCGCTCACGCCCGCTCGGCGAGGTCGCCCTGGCGGTCCGCTCGGGCTATGCCGCGAACACGGAGGATAAAATCCGCCGGGAAACGGCCTTCCTCTGTGCCGAATACGAGGCGGGACGCCTCAAGCGCGTCCTTCCCACCATGACGCTCGACAAGTTCGAGAGCACCATCGTGATCAACAACTGGTCCAGGCTTCCCTTCTACAGCCTGGACTTCGGGCAGGGCACACCCTTCTGGTACGACATCCCGGCGCTTCCCACTGCCTGGACGGTGCTCATCGCACCGACTCCGGCGGATGAGCCCGGTGGCCGAGATGTGCAGATGGCGGTGCCCCGTGCACTGGTCCGGACGCTTCAGGAAAAGTCCTGGACCGACCGGTTCCACCGATACGCGGATTCGGACGGGGCAACCCCGCTCACTTTCGGAACGGCCAAAGCCGAACGCTGAGGAAGCCGGAAAGCCGTGGGCCCGGGGGGGGGGGGGGGGGGGCCCCCCCCCCCCCCGGGCGGCCCCCCCCCGGCGGCACACGGCCGCGCCGCCCGTTGGTGGTGGGCGCTGCTACCGCGCCCCTATGCCGCGGCGCTCGCGGGGGGGGGGGGGGGGGGGGGGGGCCCCCCCCCCCCCCCCAGGGTGCCCGGCTCAGCCGGATGACAGCGGCAGCGCCGTCTGGGCGGCCTGGGCGGCGGCGACTCGCAAGTACTCCAGCTTTTCCTCGTCCGGGGTTCCCGGCTCTGCCGTGCAGGTCACGATCCTCACATCGTGGTCGGGCACCTTCAGCACATCGTTGTCGAGGCCTATCTCCCCCACGAGAGGATGCCGCAGGCGTTTGTGGCCACCCAGGCGTGAGCCGAGCGCCGGGGCGCTCCACAGGCCTCGGAACTCTTCGCTGTTGCTCATGGCCTCACCCATCAGAGCTTTGAATTCCTCATCATGGGGATATGCTCCGTGCGTGATGCGAAGGTCTGCGACGAGAGCGGCCTTGAATTCGGTGGTGCTCTGCTCGGCGGGAAAGAGCGGACAGCCCGTGTCCGACGGCGGTTCCTTGAACACCGCGCGTACCAGGTTTCGTTCTTCCGGCGGTCGAAGGGACGGGTCCCCCAGCAAGGCCGCCCACATCGATGTCCACGTCAGCAAGGTCCATGAGGCGGAGAACACTCCCACCGGAATGTTCCCCCAGCGGCTGACGAGCCGTTGCACACCAGGCGGCAGCCGATGCGGGATGCCTTGGGGCTTCGGCGGAAGAAGCCCGGCCACCAGGTGGAAGTGGCAGGTCTCGTTCGTACTCAGTCGCAGCGCGCGGGCAAGTGAGGCCACGACGTCCCGAGATGGGCGCAGGGCCCGGCCCTGCTCAAGACGCAGAAGGTAGTCCGTGGATATTCCGGCCAGCAGAGCGAGTTCTTCGCGGCGCAAGCCATCGGTGCGTCGTCGTCGGGTGGCCGGCAGTCCAACGTCTTCAGTCGTGATTCGGGCACGCCATGCACGCAGCGTGTTACCCAGCGAGTTGTCCGGACGACTCATGGTCCCATTGTCGTCGACCCTGCGGTCGATAGCATGGGACTGCCGTTCCTGGGATGAATGGGACGGCCGAGGCGACCGAGACGGGCCGTCAGGAGATTCGCGTCCCCGCCCGTGGTGAGCGCACCGCTGGCGACGTAGACCGTATCGCCGTCGACCGCCACTGACGTGGTGTTCTGCAGCCCATCGCGCTCATCGAGGACGATACGGTCAGCCTCGCCCGGAGTGATGAGGACCACTTGGCTCGGGATATTGAGTGCGGCCAGCAGCTGATCGCCACGACCGGTAAAGGCGAAATCATCGACGCTGTCGAGTCCGGATGCCTTGACCTGATGGGGACCGGCTGTTCCGTCGCGGCCCGTCAGCGGTATACGAAGGATCGTTCCCCGGTCGAGGTTGGAGACCCATACGGCTCCGTTGTGCACCTTCACGCCGTTGGCACCGAAGAAGTGAACCGGGGCGAGATCCTCCCCCGCGGCCCAGAGCTCGGCGGTTCCGCCGTGCGGTCCGACCCGCCAGATCCTGCCCTGGGTCGAGTCGGTGATGTAGAAGTCCCCCGTACGGTCGTCCCTGACGAGTCCGTTGAGGAAGCTCGCGGCCGGCAGCGCGGCGACGCGTTCCGGCTTGCCCCCCGGGCGCAGTTTCCACAGGCCGGTGAGGTGTTCGTCTCCTGCCGAGTAGAGGAAGTAGAGGGTTCCGTCTTCAGTCCGTTCGATCCCCGTCACGGAAGCGGCCCCGGGGCCGGGGGTGTTCACGCCGCCATCCGCGGGGAGCGGCATGGTTGCCACTACCTCAACCCGTCCGCCGAGCGTGACGTGAGCCACCTGCCGCGACAGGATGAGGCCGACATCGGCTGACCCGTTCGGCCGCACGATGACGCTCTCCGCCACCTGCCCGGCCGGACGGTCGAAGTGGGCGACGATCCGCGGGTGCGAGAGAGGCGGCACGGCCGCTTCAGCTGTTGACGAGACCGCGGTGAGTCCGATCACCGCGCCGGCAGTGGCCACCGCCAGGCGGAAGACAAGGTGTTTCGGCATGATCGCCTCCGAGAGTGATGCGCTTCGTAACCACGAACTGGCCTGTGGGAAGCAGCTTCAGCGCATCCGCGTCGCCCAGCCAGTACCCGGCTTATCTCTGGAACCGCGGTACCAGGCTGACGTGAGCGTGTCCGGATCTCATCGGTCGCGGTCAAGGCCCCCGTGCCCGGAACGGTCGGTTCACGTAGTGTCATGGCGTGTACGGGAGTGTCAGCGAGAAACCAGCGCCGGCCCGTGGGAACGGGCAGCGCATCCTGGTCGTCGACGATGAATCGAGAATCGCCGAACTGCTCTCGACCACCCTCGAGCTGGCCGGTTACCGGGTCGGCACCGCGGCCACCGGCGGGGAGGCGCTCGACCGGGTCGGGCGGGACCGGCCCGATCTGGTGATCCTCGATGTGATGCTGCCGGATCTGGACGGCTTCACGGTGTGCCGGCGCCTGGTGGCGGCCGACGAGAACCATCCGCCGGTGCTCTTCCTCACCGCCCGCGACTCGCTCGACTCGCTGGTCACCGGCCTCGGCATCGGCGCGAACGACTACGTCACCAAGCCGTTCCGGATCGCCGAGGTGCTGGCCCGGGTGCAGGCCCTGCTGCGCACCCGCAACCGGCGGCGGGAGGAGCCCTCGCCGCACTACGCGGATCTGGTACTGGACGAGACGACCCGTCAGGCGCGGCGCGGGCGGCGGTCGCTGGAGCTGACCCCGGCGGAGTTCCGGCTGCTGCGCTATCTGCTGGTCAACGCGGGGCAGGTGCTGTCCAAGGAGCAGATCGGCGAGCATCTGTGGGTGGCGGACCACCGGCGCTACGGGGACAACGCCATCGAGAAGCTGATCTCCCGTCTCCGCCACAAGGTCGACGAGGCCGGGCCCGCCCTGATCCACACCCGCCGCGGCTTCGGCTACTGGCTCGGCGGACTCGCCTCCGGATGAGCACGCACAAGCGCCACGGGCACGAGCGTCACGGGAACGGCCCATCCCGCGGCGAGGACGCCTACGAGCGCCAGCAGCGGCTGGAGGTCCTGCTGCACGAGCTGCGCACCTCCCTCACCACCATCCGCGGCTGGGCCGAACTCCCGCTCCAAGGGCTCAGCGACGACCCCGAGCTGATGGTGCGCGCCCTGCGCCGGATCCAGGACGAGGCCGACCATATGCACCAGGCGGTCCAGCAGGTGTTCCCCCGTGCGGATGTCTCCTGGGTACGGCCGCTGGAGATGGAGCCGGTGGATCTGCGGGACGTGGCGGACGAGGCGGTGGCGGATCTGGGGCTGCTCGACCCCGAACGCCCCATCGCCCGCGAGAACTCCGGCCGGGCGACCGTCGTCGCCGACAACCGCCTGCTGCGGCACGCCGTGCGCAATCTGCTGGACAACGCGCTGCGCCACACCCCCGCCGGGTCCCCGGTGACCGTGGCGGTGCGCGGTCCGGAGGCCGGGGACGGGGGCGGGGGCGGGACCGGGAGCGGGGGCGGGACCGGCGGAACGCCGCGCGTCGAGCTCTCCGTCAGCGACCAGGGGCCGGGCATGGGCCCGCAGGACATCGCCCGGCTCACCTCCCCACGCGACGAGGACGGCCGGATCGAGCCGGGCGGCGGCATCGGCCTCACCATCGTGCGGCGGGTGGCCGAGCGGCACGGCGGGGAGGTGAGCGTCAGCAGCGCACCGGGCCGCGGAACCACGGTCACCGTGGCCTTCCCCACTGTCAGCGTTTCGTCAGGAAACTGACCGGGGGGAGTCAGGTCGAGCGGGTTCGCTGGTCATCACGTCCCCGGAACGCGAGGGTTCACGCCCCCGCAACGCGAGGGTTCGCGCCCCCGCAACGCGAGGGTTCACGTCCTCACAACACGAGGGTTCACGCCCCCGTAACGCCAAGACACCCGTCCCCACCGACCCGAAGGTTCACGCTCCGCTCCCATCGGAACCCCCACCCGAGGAGAGACATGACCGAGACGCTGGCAGAGACCGCGCCCGAGGCGGAAGAGCCGCTTCCGGAGTTTCCGATGCCGCGGGCGACCGGCTGCCCGTTCGACCCTCCCCCGACCGCACGGGCGCTGCACAGCGAACGACCGGTGGCGCGCGTACGGCTGTGGGACGGGAGCGCCCCCTGGCTGGTGACCCGGTACGCCGACCAGCGCGCCCTACTCGCCGATCCGCGGGTCAGCGCCGAGAACACGCTGGCCGGGTATCCGCACGCGAGCGCCGGTTTCCGCGAGAACGCCGGGCGGCGGCGGTCCTTCGTCACCATGGACGACCCCGAGCACGCCCGGATCCGCCGGATGGTCACCGGACCGTTCGCCATCAAGCGGATCGAGGCGATGCGGCCCGAGATCCAGAAGATCACCGACGAGCTGATCGACACCATGCTGGCCGGGCCGACCCCGGTGGACCTGGTGCGGGCGCTCGCGCTGCCGCTGCCGTCGCTGGTGATCTGCCGGCTGCTCGGGGTGCCGTACGAGGACCACGACTTCTTCCAGCGGAACAGCTCGAAACTGATCAACCGGCACTCCTCGGTCGAGGAGGTGGTCGGGGCCAACGACGCGCTGACCGACTATCTGGACGGGCTGGTCGCCGCCAAACTCGCCGACCCGGCCGACGACATGCTCTCCGAGCTGGCCGCCCGGGTCACGGCCGGTGAGCTGACCCAGCGCGACGCCGCCAACATGGGCGTACTGCTGCTGGTCGCGGGCCATGAGACCACCGCCAACATGATCGCCCTCGGCACCGTGGCCCTGCTGGAGAACCCCGACCAGCTCGCCGTCCTGCGGGAGACCGAGGACCCGAAGGTGATCGCCCGGGCCGTCGAGGAGCTGCTGCGCTATCTGACGATCGTGCACAACGGCCGCCGCCGGGTCGCGCTCGAGGACATCGAGATCGGCGGTGAGACCATCCGCGCCGGTGAGGGGATCATCATCTACACCGGCACCGGGAACTGGGACGCGGAGGTCTTCGCCGAGCCCGAGCGGCTGGACATCGGCCGCGACGCCCGCCGCCACATGGCGTTCGGCTTCGGCGTCCACCAGTGCCTGGGCCAACCGCTGGCCCGGATGGAGCTCCAGGTGGTCTACGGCACGCTCTACCGCCGTATCCCCACCCTGCGGCTGGCCACCGGAATCGACCAACTACCGTTCAAACACGACGGTTTGGTCTACGGCGTCTACGAACTGCCCGTCACCTGGACGTCATGAGCGGCGAAGGCGACGAAGGCAGCGGCGAAGGCAAGGGAGTCACCATGCGTGTGGAAGTCGATGTGCCCAAGTGTGTGGCGTCGGGGCAGTGCGTGATGATCGCACCCGATGTGTTCGACCAGCGGGAGGAGGACGGCATCGTGGTCCTGCTGGACGAACAGCCCGCGCCCGAACTCCACGCCGATGTGCGGGAGTCCGCGGTGGTCTGCCCGGCGGCGGCGATACGGCTGGTCGAGAATTGACGTCCTCCCCCTCCTGAGGAAAGGGGATTCCTGACTCAGGCTGCCTCCTGGAGCAGCGCTCCAGGAGGTCTTACGCCCTCAACACCAGCCGGGATGAGACCAGCCCGGACCAGCATCAGACGTGCGGAGTTCTTGTCCCTTGGGGACATGACTCCGCACGCGGTGCAGGTGTAGGTACGTTCCGAAAGAGGAAGTGCGTGCTTGGTTCTCGCTCCGCACGACGCGCAGTCCATGGTGGTGTGCGCGGGGTGCACGAGGCCGACGTCCCGCCCGTGCTTGCGGCCCATCTCGATCAGGGTCGTCTTGGTGGCGCTTATCGCCGCGTCGGCCGCTTTGCGGGCCATAGTGGTTCTGGCGAGGAACTTCGGCCGGAAGTCCTCCACGGCGATGACGTCGTGGTCGCGGACAACCTTCTTCGCCCACTTGCGCGCGGTGTCCTGCCGTCGGCGGGCGACCTTCTTGTGCATCTTCGCGGCCTGCCGCTGCGCCTCGCGGTAGCCCCTGGACGCGGCCTGCCCACGAGCGGGCTTCCGACGGCCCATCATCCGCTGATAGCGGGCAAGGCGCTGTGCCGCGGTCTTCCCGTGCTGGACGTGCGGAAGGTCGTGGTCGTCAGACGTGGTAGTGGCGGTCTCCTTGACGCCCCAGTCCACGCCGATCACTCGACCGGTGGCGGGGAGCGGACGCGTCTCGGCGGCGACGACGAACGAGGCGTACCAGTGGCCGAGGCTGTCCCGGTACACACGTACCGAGGACGGTGCAGACGGCAAATCCCGCGACCACACCACCGTCACAACGATGCCGCCCGCCAAGTGCAGACGGCCGTCCTTCAGCCGGAAGCCCCGGGTGGTGTAGTTCAGGGTCGGCAACGCCTCCCGCTTCTTCTTCGGCCGAGGCATGCCTGCACGCTGCCAGACCGGCAGTCGCTTCTCGATGTCCTTGAGTGCCTTGGAGCGGGCCTTGGCGAAGTCCCGGATGGTCTGCTGCTGCGGCACCGAGGCGCCCTCGCAAAGCCACGGCGTCTTGGCGCGAGCCTCGGTCAGCATCTTGTCCAGTTGCGCCGGACCGCAGGTCTGCTTCTCGGGGTGCTGTCGGTTGTGTACGTGTACCTGGCGGGACTTGGCCACGCACTCGTTCCACACCCACCGACACCGGTCCCACTCGGCCCGCAGCGCCGTGCGGGCGGTCGACGACATGCGAAGCCGGTAGGTGTGCCGGACATGCCCGGCATCACCCGAACCCTTCTCCAGTGTCGCCATGACACCATTTTACCACTATGCTCGGTTGCATGGACCATGAAGTACGCATCACGCTCCGCCTACCCGCCGACCTTCACGCGTGGCTGGTCGCCGAGGCTAAGCGCGCCCGCAGGTCCCTCAACTCTGAGATCCTGCACCGGCTTGAGGCCGGGCGCGGCGACATCTCGGCAGACAACGAATCGCCCTGACAGCGATTCCACTTTCCTTGCCCTGCTCCGCAGGGGTCCGATTCCTTCCCGGCTCGAAGGCCGGGGCATCCTCGGAGGTATCCGGTGAAACAGCTCGTGGTGGTCGGTGCCTCCGCCGCCGGTCTGGCGGCGGCGGAGACGCTGCGCCGGGAGGGCTACAAGGGCACGCTCACGCTCATCGGCGATGAGCCGTACCACCCGTACGACCGGCCACCGCTGTCCAAGCAGATCCTCGGCGGCCAGTGGGAACCCGACCGGGTGCCGCTGCGCGCCCCCGCCGACCTGGACGCGCTCGGCCTCGAACTGCGCCTCGGCGTCGCCGCGACCGGGCTCGACCTCGCGGGCCGTACGGTCGCGCTGGCCGATGGGGCGCGGGTGCCGTACGACGGCCTGGTCATCGCCACCGGCGTCCGCCCGCGCCGACTGCCCGGCGACGGCGGGGAGCGGGCGCATGTGCTGCGCACCCTGGACGACGCCCTGGCCCTGCGGGACCGGCTGGGCCCCGGGCGGCGGCTGGCGGTGGTGGGGGGGCCGCGGGGCGGCGGCGCGCGCCCCCGCCCCGCGCCCGGGGGGGGGGCGGGGTGTCGACAGAGGGAAAACCACCCCCCGGGCC
>NZ_JBHYVB010000084.1:9691-12168 GCF_042750115.1 Streptomyces sp. NPDC059455 | reverse complement strand
CCGGCTCCGGGGGGTCGGGGCCCAGGGGGCGGCCCCCCGGGCCCCCCGCCGGGCCCCGGGGGCCCGGGGGGGGGCCGGGGGGGGGGCGGGGGGGGGCCGGCGCGGGGGGCCCGGGCGCCGAGGCCGCCGCCGTCGCGCGAGGGCTGGGCACGGAGGTCACACTGCTGGAACCGGCCCCGGTGCCGCTGGCCCCGGCGGTCGGCGAGCGGGTCGGGCGGATGCTCTCCCAGGCCCACCACGACCACGGCGTGGACCTGCGCACCGGGGTCGCGGTGGCCGAGGTCGCCGACGGCGGGGTACGGCTGACGGACGGCACGCTCGTCGAGGCCGACGAGGTGCTGGTCGCGATCGGGTCGGTGCCCAACACCGGCTGGCTGGAGGGCAGTGGGCTCACCCTGGGCGACGGCCTGGAGTGCGATGAGTACAGCGCCGCCGCGCCGGGTGTGTACGGCGCGGGGGATGTGGCCCGCTGGCACAATCCGCTGTTCGGCACGGCGATGCGGATCGAGCACCGGACCAACGCCACCGAGCAGGGCATGGCCGTGGCCCGCAACCTCCTCCGCCCGGACGAGCGGCGGCCGTTCGCCCCGGTGCCGTACTTCTGGTCGGACCAGTACGACTTCCGGATCCAGGCGCACGGATATCTGCGCGGCCATGAGGAGGTCGCGGTGGTGGAGGGCGAGCTGGAGGAGCGGAAGTTCCTGGCCGTCTACCGCTCCGGGGACCGGGTGGCCGGTGTGCTGGCCGTCGGGATGCCACCGAAGGCGGTGCGCACGTGGCGGCAGGCGGTCGCGACGCGGGCGGCGTGGCGGGACGCGGTGGGGGAACTGCTGCCGGAGGGGGCGTAGCGGGTAGCGCGTGGCGTAGCGGGAACCGCGGATGCGGGCCGCGGCCCGGCGTGGCGCACGCCCGGAAAATCGCCGGGCGGGCCGCGCCGGGCCTTGCTACGGTGAGCGGCATGAAGCGCGCTGCGATCGCGATCGCGATGACGACGACGCCGGAGAGTGTCCCGGCGCGCTGATCGACGTTCTGATCCGAAGCCCCGGGGCGAGTGCCCCGGGGCTTCGCCGTGCGGTCACTCGCCCGATGTCCACCGACGTTGACGAGGAGACCGCGATGTCCGACCACCGCAAGCTGGGCCGTGAACTGGGCCTGTTCGACACCGACCCGCTGATCGGCGCGGGCCTGCCGTACTGGCTGCCCGACGGCGCGACCGTACGGCACACCCTGGAGGAGTACATCCGCGCCGCCGAGCGGCGGGCTGGCTACCGGCATGTGTACTCGCCGGTGCTCGGCAAACGGGAACTGTACGAGCTGTCGGGCCACTGGCAGCACTACAGCGACGACATGTTCCCCCCGATGGATCTGGGCGCGGAACAGGTGGTCCTGCGCCCGAGCCTGTGCCCCCACCACGCGGTCATCTACCGCTCCCGAGCCCACAGCTACCGCGAACTACCGCTGCGCATGGCCGAGTTGGGCGGGATGTACCGCTCGGAGCTGTCGGGGGTACTCGGCGGGCTGACCCGGGTCCGGGCCATCCAGCTCAACGACGCCCATATCTTCTGCACCCTGGACCAGGTCGCCGACGAGGCCGGGGCCGCCCTGGAGATGATCCGCCGGGCGTACGAGGCACTCGGCATCACCCCGGCCCGCTATCGGCTCTCCCTCCCGGGCCCCGGCGGCAAATACGTCGCAGCCCCTGAGCTATGGCGTCGCTCAACCGCCCTGCTGACCGACGTCCTGGACCGCTCCGGGCTGCCGTACGAGGCGGTGGAGGGCGAGGCCGCGTTCTACGGCCCCAAGATCGATGTGCAGGTCGCCGACGGCGCCGGACGCGAGTCCACCCTGTCCACCGTCCAGGTCGACTTCCACCAGCCCGAACGGTTCGATCTGCACTACATCGGCCCGGACGGCGCCCGGCACCGTCCGGTCATGGTCCACCGCAGCAT
This sequence comes from Streptomyces sp. NPDC059455, assembly GCF_042750115.1. Classification (NCBI taxonomy): domain Bacteria; kingdom Bacillati; phylum Actinomycetota; class Actinomycetes; order Kitasatosporales; family Streptomycetaceae; genus Streptomyces; species Streptomyces sp. NPDC059455. The sequence continues at coordinate 10,219 of NZ_JBHYVB010000084.1, read as the reverse complement.
CATCGGCAGTGTGGAACGGGCCGTGGCCCATCTCCTCGAGGAACACGGCGGGGCCTTCCCCGCCTGGCTGGCCCCCACCCAACTGGTCGTCCTGCCGATCTCCGAGACCGAGCTGGCGCGGGCCGGGGAACTCGTCCGGCGGTGCGCTGAGCTCGGCCTGCGCGCGGAGCTGGCCGGACCGGACCGAGGCAGCCTGGGCGCCCGCATCCGGGAATCCCGCCTAGTCCCGTACCAGGCCGTCATGGGCCCCCGGGAGGCCGCGGACGGCCGGCTGGCCCTGCGCCTGCGGGACGGCCGCCGCCTGGACCCACTACCGACCGGCGAGGCGCTGGCCCGGATCGACGCACTGGTCAGGGCACACAGCACCGAGCTGTGGGATGCCCACCCCAGCCCCTCCGGCGATTGAGGAGCGGGGTTCGGGGCGGAGCCCCGGCGGGGGCCCGCGGCCGCCGCCGGGCGCCGGGGCCGGGCCCGGCCGCGGCGTACCTGTCTCTTATACACCACACCGCGCCCCCGAGACCGACTGGC
>NZ_JBHYVB010000084.1:0-9681 GCF_042750115.1 Streptomyces sp. NPDC059455 | reverse complement strand
GGCGGGGCCGCGGGGGGGGCCCCCGTGTTGGGGGGGGGGGGGGGTGGGGGCGATCAGCTGCCCAGACACTCCCGCAGGGCGGCGACAAGACGAGAGGCGCGCGCATCGCCGTGGCCGATCATGCGGTTGGCCACATACGCGAAGCCCACGCCGAACTCGTCGTCACCGAAGGCGAACTGCCCGCCCGCCCCGTCGTTGCCGAAGCTCCGCTCCCCCAGCATCGGCCGAAAGGCCGGCGAGTCGAGCAGAAAGCCCGAACCCCAGCGCGCTCCCATGTCGAAGCCCAGCCAGCCCTTGCCGGACGAGACCTCGCGGACCGCGTCCGTCACGGTCTCGGGGGCCAGCAGCCGCCGCCGGCCCTCGATGCCGGTCACGGCCGCCGCGTACAGCCCGGCGAGCCCGCTCGCCGACGCGGTGGCGCCCGCGCCTGGCAGTTCCATGCCGAGCAGTTCCATGCCGAGCAGCGCCGGGTCGTTCCAGCCGTGCGGCTCGTCGAGGCCGGGGAAGACCAGCGCGCCGTTCATGGTGACGATGCGGGTCAGCAGATGTTCGGGCCCCGGCATCCCGGGCCGCCCCTCGGCCTCGACCAGCCGGGCCCGTCCGTCCATCTCCGCCCCGGGCAGCCCGATCCAGGCCCGCAGCCCCAGCGGGTCCCCCACGGCCCGGCGGAAGTACGCGCCCGGGGTGTGCCCGGTGATCCGCCGGATGACCTCACCGATGAGGAAGCCGAAGACATGGCCGTGGTACTCGTACGCCGTGTCCGGCTCCCACAGCGGCTGCTGCTCCTCGACGGCGCGGATCACCGGCGCCCAGTCGGCGATCTCCTCGAACGTCAGCACTCCGTCGAGCGCGGGGACCCCCGCCCGGTGCCCGAGGACCATCCGGCAGGTGATGGCCTCCTTGCCGTACCGGCCGAACTCCGGCCAGTACCGGCTGACCGGGGCGTCGAGGTCCAGCCGCCCCTCCTGCGCGAGGAGGTGGGCGCAGACGCTCACCAGGCCCTTGGCGCAGGAGAACACCGGCACGACGGTGTCCCGCTCCCACCCCCGCCCACTCCCCTCGTCCGCGACCCCGCCCCACAGCTCCACGACCTTGCGCCCGCCGACGAAGACGGTGGTGGCCGCCCCGAGTTCGGGAAACTCCTCGAAGTTCCGCGCGAACACATCGGCGACGCCGCCGAATCCCTCGTCGACCCACCCGCTGTACGCCCTCATTGCCCCCGGCCCTTCATGAACCCCGCGTGACCACAACCGCGCCACGGTAGGCCGTGGCCCGGCCCCACCACGACCGATTTACGAGGGCCCCGGCCAAGGGGTGGGCTCGGTGGCTCAGAGGAGATCCGCGACGGACCCTGACGGCTGCGGCAGGCCGCGTTGGACCGCTTCTTCGCCCCGTACAGGCGCGCGTCCCCAGCACGTACACCCCGATGCCGCACGACGAACTGCGCGCCGCACTCCACGACTTCGGCCACGGCTACGTGGCGAGGTTCCAGTGACTCGCCGACCGGGACCTCTACACCCGCGACCGGGACATCACCCTCCTGCGCCGCCTGCACCCCGACTTGATGACCTTCGAGGACTGGCCGCGCCGCACGGGGTGGACGGGTGCCTGATCGCTGAGCTCCCCGCGCGGGGGCTCCCCCTCCCCGCCTCCCGCCCGGGGGGCGGGGAGGGGGAGGCGTCGATACGCGGCTCCGCCGCGTGGTCCGCCGGACACCGCCGGACACCGCCGGACACCGCCGGACACCCCGCAGGGCACTCAGATGCTGATGAGGCGCTCCAGCACATTGCGATAGCCCCGCATCGCCAGACGCAGCTCCTCCGTCTCCGAGATGACCGCGTCATCCTCGTGCCAGGCGGCACGGAGGGTGGCACGGCGCTCGGCCAGGAGGTCGGTGAGGCGGGTGGCCACCTCCGCGAGCAGTGCGTCGGCCTCCTCCACGGCGCCGTGCGGGGAGTCCACGAAGCCGCTGACCGCGTACCGCAGTCGCCGGGTCAGCTTTTCGTGCTCGCTCGTGGGCAGCACGGGGAAGCTGGGGCCGTTCGGGGTGTGCGACGGCTCGCCCGACGGCTGGGCGGAGGACCCGTGCGTCGGCGTGGGCCGGCTCCCGTTCGTCGGCGTGGGCCCGCCTCCGTTCGTCGGCGTCGGCCGGCTCCCGTTCGTCGGCTCGTGCTTCGGCACCGTGGCGTGCCAGGACGTCATCGGTTCCGCCGCCTCCATGTTGCCCGGCCGCTGGGGCAGCGGAGCCGCTTCATGCTTCTCCAGCCCATGGCGCCGCTGCCCGTCGTTCTCCGCCGGGTCGGTCGGGTCCGTCACCACGCGCCGCCCTTCCTGGTGTGGCCGAACCGCGTATGGCCCGGTCCCGTCCCCGTCCCGGACCCTGGCAGCCACTTCCGGGGGCCGCCCCCGCTCCGCCGCTCGCCGTGGTGGTACTGCCGCGCGGTCTCGGAGCCGGTCGGGGCGCCGTGGTGCGGCGGCCTGACCAGATCCTCGAAGAACGGCCGGGCGTGCACCACGGCCTCGCGCAGTTCCTCGGTGTCCGCGCGCCCCTCGCGGGCGCGGGCGGCCGTGTCGTGGATCTGCCGGTAGCCCTGGATGTGCTCGGCGTGGTGCACGGACAGCGCCGCCACCTGCTCCTCGTAACGGCCCGACGGGTAGCCCCGGTCGTGGGCGAGCCGGGCCAGGAGCTGATCGGCGCCGGTCACCGCGTGTTCCGGAGACTCGATGAACATCTCCTGCATACCGGCCCACTCGGCCACGTACCGCTCGCGCAGCTCACCGGGCAGGGGCTCGGTCCTCAGATCGCCGTACAGCCGCAGCCGTTCCTCGAGTTCCCGCTCCGCCGCCTTGGTGTCGCCCGCGTGCTGGGCGACGTTCAGTTCGTACTCGGGCCCGAAGCGGCGTCGCAGAGCGCGTTCCTTACGGCCGGCGCCCGCGCGGACGACGCGGATGATGAGCGCGGCCGCGAGGACGACCGCGACGACAGCCACGATGCTGATCGCACCAGTTGACATGGTCTGCTTCTGCCTTCCCGCTGGCTTCCCCCTCCGCGTTCGGGGGGCTCCTCTCTTCGGGTAGCCCGGTCTTCGGCCCTCAAACTGCGGTGCGTCAGAGGTGTGGTGGGTGCCAGGATGCGGACCATGACGAGTACGCCACGCGCCCACGCCGGTTCGGCCACCCCCGCGTGCCCCGTGTCTGCCGTGTCCTCCACACCCTCCACACCCTCCACACCCTCCGCGTCCTCCGCGTCCTCCGCGTCCTCCGCGTGGACGGTCGCCGCGCGGCCCGTCGGTGACCCCGTCTCGGTCCTGCTGCTGCGCGAGTACCTCGTCGATGTCGCCGACCGCTACTACCAGCTCCACGAGGAACGGGACTCGACCCCGGAGGAGATCGAGCAGGCGCTCGCCGAGATGCCCAGCGACGATCTGGCCCCGCCGCGGGGCGTGTTCCTGCTGGCGCACCACGAGGGCGAACTCGCCGGATGTGCGGGGGTACGGCTGATGGACGCGCGCACGGCGGAGTTGAAGCGGGTGTACGTACGGCCCGGCAAGCGGGGCCTGGGCGGGGGCGCCGCACTGCTCGCGGCCGTCGAGGCGGCGGCGGGCGAACTGGGCGCCGGGCGGATCGTGCTCGACACCCGCCTCGATCTGGTCGAGGCGCGTGGGCTGTACGCGCGCCACGGCTACCAGGAGGTTCCGTCCTTCACGGACGGGCCGTACGCCGAGGTCTGGATGGCCAAGGAGCTGGGCTGAGGCGGAGTGCGCCGGGGCACGCGAGGGGGCCGGGATGCCGGGCATCGTCCCCTGGTCCGCCCGATAGTCGACCCGGACAACCCGCCCGAGACCGCCTGGGCCACGTCGACGGGGCGCGTCCGCAGCTTGGCGGTCGGCCACAGCGGCTGACCGGCACGTCGCGGTGGCGCGGCCGCCGGGCCCGAAGGGCCCTACCCACACGGCGGCGGTGGTCTGCGGTGGTCCGGGCGGGGCGTGCCCTCCCTCGGCTGTTCCGCGTCCGAGCCGCACAGCTCGCCCGTCAGCTCGTCCACCAGCTCGGTCAGGTCGGTCGGGCGGTCGGGTGACCACCAGTCGCCCAGGAGTTCCGCGAGGGACGCCTCGCGGGCCCGGTAGAGCCTGGTCGCGATCTCGCGGCCGTCGTCCGTGAGGATCAGCTCCAGCCCGTAGCGGCGGCCCAGGCCCCGCTCCTCGATCTGCCGGGCCGCCTCGGTGATGGCCCGCAGCGGTACGGGCGTGCGCTCGGCGAGCAGGGCGGGTTCGACCGAGCCGTAGCGCTGGATGCGCAGCAGCATCCAGCTCGCGGCCGGTCTGAGGTCGAGACCGGCGCGCCGGGTGATGTCCACGTAGACCTGCCGTCGGCCCTCCCTGCTGCCCAGCAGGGACAGCGCGCGGGCGCATTCGTCGCGCGAGGTGCGTTCCACGGGGTTGCTGGCGAGTATCTCGCTGCCGTCGGGCGCGGTGACGCTGGCGCGCAGCGGCTCCTCGCGGAGGTACCAGGCGAGGAGGAAGGCGAGCAGCACGACCGGCACCGCGTAGAGGAAGACGTCGGTGATGGAGACGGAGAACGCGTGCCGGACGGCGGCCTGGTCCGCGGGCGGCAGCCGGCCGAGGGTGCGGGGGTCGGAGGTGAGGGCGCCGGGGGTGACTCCGGGCGGCAGGCGCCGTCCGGCGAGGGCGTCGGCGATGTGGGGGCCGAGGTTGTTGGCGAAGATCGTGCCGAAGACGGAGACGCCGAACGAGGCGCCGATCGAGCGGAAGAAGGTCGCGCCGGAGGTGGCGACGCCCAGGTCCTGGTAGCGGACGGAGTTCTGCACGATCAGCACCAGCACCTGGATGACCAGGCCGAGACCGCAGCCGAAGACGAAGAAGTACGCGCTCATCTCGGCCACCCCGCTGGACTCCCGCAGCTGGTGCATCAGCAGCAGCCCGACCGCGGTGACCGCGGTGCCCAGGACCGGGAAGACCTTGTAGCGGCCGGTGCGGCTGACCAGATGGCCGGAGACGGTGGAGGAGACCAGCGTGCCGAGGACCAGCGGCAGCAGATGGAGGCCGGACGTGGTCGGTGAGACGCCCTGCACGATCTGCAGGAAGGTCGGCAGATAGGTCATGCTGCCGAACATCGCGAAGCCGACGATGAAGCCGATGACCGCGCAGAGCGTGAAGGTGCGGCTGCGGAAGAGGGTGAGCGGCAGCACCGGCTCGGCCGCGCGAGTCTCCACCCGTACGAAGGCGGCCAGCAGCACCATGCCGGCCACCGCGAGCCCGACGATCTGCCAGGAGCCCCAGCCGTAGGTGACCCCACCGAGGGAGGTCATCAGCACCAGGGCGGCGGCCACCACGGCGATCAGGAAGGTGCCGAGGTAGTCGATGGTGTGCGAGGTGCGGCGCACCGGGATGTGCAGGACGGAGGCGACGACGAGGAGGGCGACGATGCCGAGGGGCAGATTGACGTAGAACACCCAGCGCCAGCTGAGACGGTCCACGAACACCCCGCCCAGCAGCGGCCCCAGCACACTTGCGGCGCTGAAGACGGCGCCGAAGAGGCCCTGGTAGCGGCCGCGGTCACGGGGCGGGACGATATCGCCGACGACGGCCATCGACAGCACCATGAGGCCGCCGCCGCCCAGCCCCTGCAGCGCGCGGAAGGCGATGAGTTCGGCCATGTTCCCGGCGAGTCCGCACAGCGCGGAGCCGATCAGGAAGATGACGATCGCGGTCTGGAAGAGCCTCTTGCGGCCGTACTGGTCGCCGAGCTTGCCCCACAGCGGGGTGGCCGCGGTCGAGGCGAGGAGATACGCGGTGACGACCCAGGACAGATGCTCCAGACCGCCGAGGTCACTGACGATCGTGGGCAGCGCGGTGGAGACGATCGTCTGATCGAGCGCGGCGAGCAGCATGCCGAGCAGCAGCGCGCCGATGGCCACCAGGACCGTGGGGGGGGGGGGGGGGGGCCGGGGGGGGGGGGGCGGGGGGCGGGCCCGGGGCGCGGCCCCCCCCGCCCCCGCGCCCCCCCGCCGCCCCCCCCCCCCGCCGGGGGTTCCTGGGCCTCCTGGGGCCGGAGCCGGGCTGCCGGCGTCCCGCGCCATGGCGACTCCTCCTCGCTCCCCTCCGTCCCCTCCTCATCCTCATCCCATCCTCACCTTTATGCCCTGTTACGGCCCGCCGGACCGGTCCGCACGGCGGGCGAACACCTGCGCGGAAGGCGATCGGATGCGCATAATCGCTGCGAACTCCAGGGAGGGAAAGTTCCGTGACGGCAGAGTCCTGCCCGCACTGCTTCGCACCGGCGCGCGCCAACGGCCGCCCCGGCTGTACATGTGCCGAACGCGCCGCCGCGTCCACCGCGACGGCAGGTGCGACCGATGACCAGACCCGGCCGAACCCCCAGGTGACGCTCCCGGGGGAGCGCCCGGCCGGCCCCGATCCGCGCGATCTGCGCCTCTTCGAGGAGGCGGAGAAGGCGACGGAGGCGGCGGCGGCGAAGGGGGCGGCGAAGGGCGGGAACGCCGGGAACGCCGGAAACGCCAGGAAGGGGGACGGTGGGGACAGTGAGGAGACGCGGGTGATCGACCGCGTCGAGGAGAGACCCGGCGGGGACGAGGGGGCCGAGACCGACGGAGACGCCGACGCCCCCGGCCCCGGCCGTCACCGCAAGAGCAAGCGCAAAGTCGTGACGGCGGTGCTCGCGGGCGCGGCGGCCGTGGCGGTGGCCGGTTCGCTGGCGATCGGCACCGGTCTGGTCGGCGGTGACCACAAGGATGACGGCAGCGGCGGCGGCGCGAGCGACCATACGCTCGCCGACAGCACCGTCAGCCCCCCGGTCGAGGAGGAGCTGCCGGCCGAAGGGCCCGGCACGTCGTCCGACTCCCCCTCGTCGAGTGCGACGCCCCACCCCTCCGCGTCCGGTTCGGCGCGGGCGAGCGCGACCCCGAGCGAGGGCGGCCCCACGGCCTCGGCCCACCCCTCGGCGTCGGCCTCCGCGACCGGCTCGGCGACGAAGCCCGGATCGAGCGCGTCCGACGGTCCGACCTCCGCCCCGTCCGAAACCCCCGAGCCCCCCGGCCCTCCGGTGCTGCGCGAGGGCGACAGCGGGCCCGAGGTGGTCGAGCTCCAGAAGCGGCTGATCCAGCTGCTGCAGTACATCGGTGTGGCGGACGGGAAGTACGACGGAGGGCTGCGGCGGATCGTCTCCAGCTACCAGGACCAGCACGACATCACGGGCGATCCGGACGGCGTCTACGGGGAGAACACCCGCCGCGATCTCGAATCGAGAACCAACGAACCGTAGGGGCATGAGCCGGTCACGGGCCCCATGGGCGTCCGGCGGCCCTTTCCGCTACCAGAGGCTCCGCCCCTGGACCCCGGGCCCCGGGGCAGAGCCCCGGTCTCGGGGTCTCGGGCCCAGCCCCCACGCGGCGGAGCCGCACATCGACGCTGCGTGGGGAGGGGCGGGGAGGGGAGCAGCCCGCCGCAGGCGTCACGATCCGCCGGACAAGCTCTAAGGGGGCCCACCCCCTGGCGCATAACGGCCCGGCTTTGTATCGTGAAGGAACAAAGTGGTTCCGCCCGTTTTCCCTGACCGGCGGGCGGAACCGCTTGTTTCCCTTGCCATCGCGCCTTTCCGTTGCGCCTTTCCGCGGTCCGCACTCCGCGCTCGCGACCAGGAGTTCCGATGTCCCTCACCACCCGCGCACTCCTCCTCGACATGGACGGCACCCTGGTGAACTCGGACGCCGTGGTCGAGCGCTACTGGCGGATCTGGGCCGCCGAGCAGGGGCTCGACCCCGAGCAGATCCTCAAGGTCGCCCACGGCCGGCAGGCACACGCCACGATGGCCGTACTGCTCCCGGACCGCCCGGTGGAACGGAACCGGGCGGACAACGACTGGATGCTGGAGCGCGAGACCACCGACCTCGACGGCGTCGTGCCGGTACCCGGCGCGCCCGCCTTCATGGCCGCGCTGGCCGCACTCCCGCACGCCCTGGTGACCTCCGCCGACGAGGCCCTCGCCCGCGCCCGCATGGGCGCCGCCGGACTGCCGATGCCGGAGGTACGGGTCACCGCGGAACGCGTCGGCGCGAGCAAGCCCGACCCGGAGGGCTTCCTGAAGGGCGCGGCCGAGCTCGGCTTCGCCCCCGCCGACTGCGTCGTCTTCGAGGACTCGGAGGCCGGCATCACCGCGGGCCGGGCGGCCGGAATGCGCGTCGTCGGCATCGGCCCGCGCGCCGGGGCCCACGCCCCGGACGCGCAGGTGCGGGACCTGGAGCAGGTGCGGATCGAGGCCCTGCCGGACGGCACGATGCGGCTGCACTTCTCGGACTGAGCGCGGGGGCCCACGCCGCGCGGCGCCCTCGGACCGAGCACCGGGGCCCACGCTGCCCGGCGCCCTCGGACCGAGCACCGGGGCTCACGCCGCGCGGCGGTCCCGTCCCGGGTGCCCGGCCGGACGGCCGCCCGCCCGCCCGGACGCCCCGCCGGTCAGGCGTCAGGCCGCGATGGCCTCGTACAGGCTGAAGCCGGCCAGCGCCAGCATCACCAGGGCCGCGATCCTGGTGATCAGCCGCAGCGGTACGTACCGCATCAGGGTGCGGCCACCCACGATGCCCAGACCCGCGACGGCCCACAGGGCCAGCAGCGCGCCGACCCCCACCGACAGGGGATCGTCATAGCGGGCGGCGAGGTTCGCGGTCATGATCTGGGTCAGATCGCCGAACTCGGCGATCAGGATCAGCATGAAGCCCGCCCCGGAGACCTTCCAGAAGCTCTGGTCGGCGGGCTTGCGGACCTCCTCCTCGCCGTCGTCCTTCTTGAAGAGCAGCATCGCCGCTCCCCCGAGGAAGAGCACCCCCACGATCGCCTGGAGCAGGCGGTGCGGCAGCAGGGTGAGCACACTGCCCGCCGCGATCGCGAGCCCCACATGGAGGGCGAAGGCGGCGGCGACGCCGACGAAGACGTACGACGCGCGGTAGCGGGTGCCGAGCATCAGCCCGGCCAGGGCGGTCTTGTCGGGCAGCTCGGCGAGGAAGACGACGCCGAAGACCACGGCGGCGACGGTGATGCTGAACACGGAATGGATACCTCGTAGATCGGGCCGCGCCAAGGGCCCCGGGGAGGGATCGCTTCGGCACGGCAGCGTCGGACACTGCGGCCGAAGGTCTCGCTGGCGCACGGCCTCCGCGTCACGCGGTGATCCGTACGCTCCGGGCGCCGGCCCGCACCTCGAGGGGCGGGCAGTATGTCGACGGTCCGGCGAGGAGCTACTCCCCTTCTGCTTCCGCCAAGGGTACGGGAACCCCCGCCACACCCAGCCCCCGGCCCCACCACGACCGCACCCCCTCCGCCACCCTCGGCCCGAACAGCCGCACCGCGCCTGCCCGTACGGGTGAGCCACAGCCCGTGGCATGCGGACGAGGCCCTGGGAAGTATGACGAACCCCACACCCCACAAGCCCAGGGCCCGGTCGAGCCCCGGCGACAGCGCGCCCCACCAGGTGTCCACCGGACGACGGGGCGGAGCCGTATATCGAGGCTTTCCCCTCCCCGCCCCTTCCCGAATCTGGGGCTCCGCCCCAGCCCCCACCCGGGCGCCCCCCCCGAGCCCCGGGGCGGGGGGAGTGCCCCCACGGGTGCGAGGGCGAGCCCCCGCGGGGGGGTGGGGGGGGGCCCCC
>NZ_JBHYVB010000083.1:7290-45789 GCF_042750115.1 Streptomyces sp. NPDC059455 | reverse complement strand
CCTCATCGGACGCGCCCTGCTGCGCGGCGACGTCGACGAGGGCACCACCGTCAAGGTGGACGCCCAGCACGGCGAGTTGGCGGTCAGCTACGAACGCCACCCGGAGATCGCCGGACTCGGGAAGGCCGCGTGAGCGCCATGCCGCACCGGACCGTCCCGCCAAGCCGTCGGCCGCACCTCCCGGACCGCCCCGCGGTTCGAGGTGCGGGCCGTCCCGTCCCTGCTCATCCTGGAAACGAGAAAGGGTGAACGCCATGGCCATCGAGCCCGATCCGCATCTGTCGATGGTGCGCCAGGTCACCCCGCGCAGCCCCGAGGGGTGCGAGGAGTGCCTGCGCCTGGGGTCCCCCTGGGTCCATCTGCGGCTCTGCCTGACCTGCGGGCACGTGGGATGCTGCGACTCCTCGCCGCTCAAGCACGCCCGAGCCCACGCGTACGCCGAGGAACACCCCATCGTCGAGCCCATGGAGCCGGGCGAGACCTGGCGGTGGTGCTACGCCCACGAGGCCATGGCCTGATGTCGGGCGAGGACCGGCCCCCGGACACCGCGGCGGAGTGCGCGGCACCGGACGAGACCCCGGATCTGTACGGCGCGTTTCCGCGGCTGACGGACCAGCAGATCGCGTTCCTCTCCGCACACGGCACCCGCCGGCCGGTGGCGGCCGGTGAGGCGGTCATCCGCGAGGGCGACCGGGGCACGGACTTCCTCGTCGTCCTCAGCGGCACCATCGCGATCACCGAGCAGCACGGCACCCCGGACGAGCGGGTGCTGAGGGTGCACGGCCCGGGACGCTTCCTCGGCGAACTGGCCCTGCTCCAGGGGCAGGCGGCCTTTTTCGCCGCCCACGCCCGGGAGGCCGGGGAGGTGCTGGCCGTTCCGGTGGACCGGCTGCGGGTGCTGGTGGCCCGCGCCCCGGTCCTCGGCAACCTCATCCTCCGCGCCTATCTGGGCCGCCGCGCCCTGCTGGTCGGGGCGGGCGCCGGGTTCCGCATCCTCGGCTCGCGCTACTCGCCCGACACCCGGCGGCTGCGCGAGTTCGCGGCCCGGAACCATCTGCCGCACCGCTGGATCGACCTGGAGGCGGACAAGGAGGCCGAGACGCTGCTGCGCCGCGTCTCGGTCAGCCCGGAGGACACCCCGATCGTCATCTGGCGCGAGCACCAGGTGCTGCGCAACCCCGGCAACGCCGAACTGGCCCGGCTCATCGGCCTCTCCCCGTCGGCGGGCACCTGCGGCCACTGCGATCTGCTGGTCGTCGGCTCCGGCCCGGCCGGGATCGCCGCCGCGGTCTACGGCTCCTCCGACGGGCTGGGCACCACGCTCGTGGACGCCTTCGCCACCGGCGGCCAGGCCGGCACCTCGTCCCTGATCGAGAACTACTTCGGCTTCCCGGCCGGGATCTCCGGCTCCGAACTCGCCGAGCGCGGTGTGCTCCAGGCGCGCATGTTCGGGACCCGGACGAGCGTCCCGGCGGAGGCCACCTCCCTCGAACCGGACGAGGGCCACTACCGCGTCACCTTCGCCGACGGCGGCGAGACGCGGTGCCGCACCGTCGTCCTGGCCACCGGCGCCCGGTACCGCAGACTGGAGGTGCCCGGGATCGAGCGGCTGGAGGGGGCGAGCGTCTACTACGCGGCCACCGTCTACGAGGCGCGGCAGTGCGGCGACGACCCGGTCGTGGTGGTCGGCGGCGGCAACTCCGCGGGCCAGGCGTCGCTCTTCCTCGCCGAACGGGTGCCCCGGGTGCACCTGCTGATCAGGGGCTCGTATCTGGGCTCCCGGATGTCCCGCTATCTGGTCGACCAGATCGAGCGCCATCCACGGGTGACCGTGGCCCTGGACACCGAGGTCCGCGAGGTGCGCGGCGACGACTCCCTGCGGGCGGTCGTGGTGGAGCGGCGCCGCACCGGGGAGCGCCGCGTCCTGGACGCCTGCTCGCTGTTCGTCTTCATCGGGGCCAAGCCCTGCACCGCCTGGCTCGCCGGCGCCCTGGCCCTGGACGACCGGGGCTTCGTGCTGACCGGCGCCGAGGCCGAGGCACGGGCGGCGGCCGGTGTCTGGGAGGGCCGGGGCCGCCGCTGTCTGCGACTGGAGACCAGTCTGCCGGGGGTCTTCGCCGCCGGTGATGTGCGCAGCGGCTCGGTCAAGCGGGTGGCCTCGGCGGCCGGTGAGGGGGCGATGGCCGTCCACCACGTCCATGACCACCTCGGCCACACCGCCGCCGACCTGACCCGCCCGGGCGGCGATCCGACACCCATCCGCCACCCCAGCGCCCCAGGAGGCTTCTGAGGCACCGAAAGGACGAAGCACGATGGTTGCGACAGGCTTTCCCGCGTTCGACACGACCGTCGACAAGACCAACCGGCTCCTCAAGGAGATCGAGGACGCGTACGGCTGGCCCAAGGAGCGCCGTAAACAGTCCTACGCCGCCCTGCGCGCGGTGCTGCACCAGCTGCGGGACCGGCTGACGGTGGACGAGGCCGTCCAGTTCGGCGCACAGCTCCCGATGCTGGTGCGCGGCATGTACTACGAGGGGTGGAGACCCGCGGAGACGCCCGTGAAGATGCACAGCGAGGAGTTCTTCCAGCGGATCAGGCACGACTTCCCGTACTCGGTCCAGGGCGACACCGAACAGCTGGTCCACACCGTCCTGGAGGCCCTGCAGCGCCATATCAGCGAGGGCGAGTGGGATGATCTCCGGGGCCGGATGCCCGCCGACCTGGTCACGGTCATACCGGCGTAGCCGCATACCCGCGTAGCCCCGTAGCCGACTCCGGCCCACTGGACCGCCTGGTGGTACCGTCGCACCGATGGGCGGCTCATGCGGTGTGCGGCGAGGAGGACGGCGATGGGGACGGCGGCCGGAGAGGGCGGCGAGGGCGTACGGAGCGTCCTGCGCGCACTGGATCTGCTCGCCCTGTTCGACGAGTCCCACCGCTCCCGCAGCGTACGGGAGTTGACCGACGCCACCGGGCTGGCCAAGTCCACCGTGGTCCGGCTGGTGGCCACGCTGGAGCAGCGCGGGCTGCTGTGGAGCCGGGGGGACGGCAGGCTCACCCCCGGCGCGGGTCTGCTGCGCTGGGCGGCGCTCGCCCAGGACGCCTGGCGGCTGCCCCCGGAGGCGGTGGAGTGTCTGCGCGTCCTCTCGGTCCGATCGGGCGGCGAATCCTCTCGGATCTACATCCGCCAGGGTGGCTCCAGGGTGTGCGTGGCCCAGCACGAGGGCACCCAGCAGCTGCGCCATGTGGTGCGCATCGGCGAGGAGATGCCCCTGTGGGCCGGTGCCTCCGGGCACGTCCTGCTCATCGGCGGCTCGTCCCGGACGCTGAACCGGGTGGCCTCGGCGGCCGGGCGCGGCCCCGACTTCGCCTCCGTCCTGGAGACCCGGGCGCGCCTCGCCGCGGAGCGGGGCTGGGCGGTCAGCCACGGTGAGCGCGAGGACGGGGTGTCCGCCGTGGCCGCACCCGTCACCGACGCGGCCGGGCAGGTCGTCGCCGCGGTGGGCCTCGGCGGGCCCACCAGCCGCTTCACCGAGGAGCGCGTCGAGTCGTTCCGCCCGGCGCTGACCGAGGCCGCGAAGCGGCTGTCGGAGCTGGGGTTCCTCGGCGGGAGCGGCTGACGTTCAGGCGCTTCCGGCGCTTCCGGCGCTTCCGGTACTTCCGGCGCTGTTCCCGCCGCTCTCCGGCCGGTCGAGGTCCCGGGGCGCGGGGCCCTCGTACGAGGGCAGCAGCCGCCGGGGCAGCGGGCCCTTGATCCTGGCCCCGCCGGACTTCTCCTCCCAGGCGTGGGAGAGGATGCCGACGCTGCGGGAGAGCACGAACAGCCCGCGTCCGAGCTCGGACGGAAAGCCGAGTTCGCTGTAGACGATGGCGGTGGCGCCGTCGATGTTCATCGGCACGGGACGGCTGCGGCCCTCCGCCAGCGCCCGCTCCAGGGCCGTCCCGGCGCGCAGCGCCCAGCCCGGCGCCTCGCCGTCCGCCACCGCCGCGCCCACCAGGTCGAGCAGCGGGGTGCGGCGCGGGTCGTACGGGTGGAAGCGGTGGCCGAAGCCCGGGACATGGGAGCGCGTGGCGCGGTACTCCGCCACCAGGTTCTTCGCGGCGTCGTCGAGGTCCGCCCCCGCGGCCACGGCCTCCTCCAGCCCGGCCAGGACCTCCATGCACTGCTGACCGGCCCCGCCGTGGACGTCCCCCAGCAGGTTCACCCCGGTGGCCACCGCGTTGTTCAGCCCCAGTCCACAGGTGGCCGCCATCCGGGCGGCGGCGATCGACGGGGCCTGGGGCCCGTGGTCGACGGCGGCGACGAGCGCGGCCTCCAGCAGCCGGCCCTGCGTCCGGGTGGGCAGCTCGCCGCGCAGCAGCAGCCAGACGGTCTCGGCGAACGACACCTGGCCGATCAGCTGCTCGACCGGGTAGCCGCGCAGCAGGATCTCGCCCGGCCGGATGCGGCTGACGGCGGTGGCCCACCAGTCGGTGACGTCCCTCGGAACCGTCGTGGCCGTTGGCTCTCCGGACGGGCGGGTCATATCGCACCACGCTCCTTCATCGCGTCGATCTCCTTCGGGGTGTAGCCGAGTTCGGCCAGGACCTGGTCGGTGTGCTGGCCCAGCAGCGGTGGCGGGGCGGTCGCGGCCGCCGGTTCGCCGTCGACCCGGAACGGGCTGCCCAGGACGCGCTGTTCGCGCGTCCGCCCGTCCGGGAAGGGCAGTGTGCGGACGAAGTCCCGCTCCGCGAGCTGCTCCAGGCCCAGCGCGTCGGGTACGGACAGCACCCGCGCGGCCGGGACCCCGGCGTCGGCGAGGATCTCCTCCCACTCCCCCGCGGTCCGCTCGGCGAGCCCCTTCTCGATCTCGGCGCGGAGCTCCTCGCGGTGGGCCTTGCGGTCCGCGGGGTGCGCGAACCGCTCGTCGTCCAGCAGTTCCGCACGGCCGATGAGCCGGCACAGGGTGGCGAACTGCTGCTGGCGGTTGGCCGCGATGTTGAGGTATCCGTCCGCCGTGCGGAACGTCCCCGACGGCGCGGCGGTGAAGTTCTCATTGCCCATGGGCCGCGGCGGGCGGCCGGTGATCAGGTAGTTGGAGGTCACCCACCCCATCGCGGTGAGCGCGGCCTCCAGCATGGAGACGTCCAGATACGCACCGCTTCCGGTGCGCTCCCGGCGTACCAGGGCCGCCGCCACGGCGAAGGCGGCGGCCATGCCGCCCAGGGTGTCGGCGACCGGGAAACCGGCGCGCAGCGGGCTGACCTCGGGGGTGCCGGTCACGCTCATCATCCCGGAGAGGCCCTGCACGATCTGGTCGTAGGCGGGCCGGGCGCTCAGCGGTCCGGTCTGGCCGAAGCCGGAGACGGCGCAGTAGATCAGCCGCGGGTTCTCCCGCATGAGGACCTCGCGGCCGACGCCCAGCCGGTCCATCACCCCGGGGCGGAAGTTCTCGAGGAGGACGTCGGACTCCCGCACCGCGCGCAGCAGGGCCGCGCGCCCCTCGTCCTCCTTGAGGTTCAGGGTCAGCGAGCGCTTCCCGGCGTTCTGGGCCAGGAACGACGCGCCCAGCAGATCCTCGCTCAGCTGCCGGTCGGCGCCCAGTTGGCGGGCCAGGTCCCCGGCCCCCGGCATCTCGACCTTGAGGACGTCGGCGCCGTGGAGGGCGAGCTGATATCCGGCGAAGGGCCCGGCGAGGACATTGGTCAGATCCAGGACCCGGATGCCGTCGAGCAGGGGTGGCGGGGCGGCGGGGGCGGGCGTGCTCAACGGAGGACCTCCAGCGCGAATCGGGGTGTGACCCCTTGCCACGGGGTGTGTGCCTCCATAACATCACCGAACCATCAAGTGGCACAAGCGAACCACACAGTGGTACTCGATCCACGGTGACAAGGGAGTCCCCCAATGACGCACACCGGCAGTTCCGCCACCAGAAGGCCGGTCTTCCAGCCCAAGGTCGCCCTCGCCGCCGTCTTCGGCACCACGGTGGAGTGGTACGACTTCGCCCTCTACGGAACCGCGGCCGCCCTCGTCTTCAACAAGGTCTACTTCCCGGACAGCGATCCGCTGGTCGGCACGGTCCTCGCCTACGGCACCTTCGCCATCGGCTTCCTCGCCCGGCCCCTGGGCGGCGCCTACTTCGGGGAGCGGGGCGACACCCAGGGACGCAAGGGCGTGCTGGTCGCCACCCTGCTGATGATGGGGCTCGCCACCACGGCCATCGGACTGCTGCCGACCCACGCGCAGATCGGCGTCGCCGCGCCGGTGCTGCTGACACTGCTGCGCTTCGTCCAGGGCTTCGCCGCGGGCGGCGAGAAGACCGGAGCGCTGATCATCCTCTTCGAGAACGCACCGCCCAAGTGGCGCGGACTGCTCACCTCACTGCCCGCGATCGGCACCGGCACCGGCACCCTCCTGTCCACCGGCGCCTTCGCGCTCACCACCGGGCTGCTGTCCGAGGACGCCTTCCTCTCCTGGGGCTGGCGGATTCCCTTCCTGCTCAGCGCGGGTCTGACCTTCTTCGGCCTCTGGGTGCGCCGCTCGCTGCCGGAGACCGCCGAGTTCCAGCAGGCGCGGCAGGACACCCGGCAGGCGGGCCAGAGCGCCGCGAAGTCCGACCGCCCGCTGCGGCAGCGGATCGCCGAGAGCCGCTGCGTCGCCGCCTGGCGCCGCTACCCCAAGGAGATGCTGATCGTGATCGGCGCGGGCGCCGCCGAGAACGCGGGCTACTACGTCTTCGGCACCTTCTCGGTCACCTACGCCGAGGACCGCGGACTGCCGACCGCCGCACTCCTCAGCGGCATCTCGCTGGTCGCGGCCGTGAAACTGGTGACGGTGCCGGCCTTCGGCGCGCTCTCCGACCGCGTCGGGCGGCGCCCGGTCTCGATCGGCGGGGCCCTGGTGCTGCTGGCCGCCGCATGGCCGTTCTTCACGGTGATCGACGGCGGACACACCTGGGCCATCTGGCTCGCGCTCTTCCTCACCCTGGGCATCGGCCAGTCCGCCGTCCTCGGCTCCCAGCCCGCGTTCTTCGCCGAACTCTTCGACACCACCGTCCGGTTCAGCGCGGTCGGCATCGCCAACAACATCGGCACCGTGCTCACCGGCGGCCTCGCGCCCATGCTCGCGTCCGCCCTGCTGCTCTGGTTCGACCACAGCGTCACCGGCGTGGTCGTCTTCATCGCCCTGATGAGCGCGCTCACCGTGGTCACGGTGGCACTGGCGCGGGAGACGCGCGGAGCCGCCGACCCGGCCGAGGAGAAGGCCGCACCGGAGCAGAACCTCCAGGCGGCGCCGTGATCCCCGGTCAGGCACTCCCCTCGTCCCCGGTCAGGCACTCCCTGGTCGCGGTCAGGCACTCCCCTCGTCCCCGAGGAACGCCCGCAGATGGCGCAGCGTCTCGTCCGGCGCCTCCTCGGGGAGGTAGTGGTCGCACGGCAGGGCCTGCCCGCGCACATCGTCGGCGTAACCGCGCCAGACCTCCGGTACGTCGTAGTGGCGGCCGACGAAACCGTGCGCGCCCCACAGGGCCAGCAGCGGTGCGGTGACCCGGCGGCCCGCTGCGGCGTCCGCGTCGTCGTGGACCAGGTCGATGGAGGCGGCGGCGCGGTAGTCCTCGCAGCTGGCGTGGATGGCCGCGGGATCCGAGAAGCAGCGGATGTACTCGGCCTGAGCCGCCTCGTCGAACGGGGTTCCGCCACGGTGGCGCGCCCCCATCCGGGTGCGGATCCAGAACGCGGGGTCCTGGCCGATGAGGTGCTCCGGGATGCCGTGGTCCGCCGCCAGGAAGAACCAGTGGAAGTAGCCAAGGCCGAAGTCCTTGTCGGCGTGCTGGAAGACGTACCGCGTGGGCACGATGTCCAGGACCGCGAGCGCGGAGACCGCCCGCGGATGGTCGAGGGCCATCCGATGGGCCACCCGGCCGCCCCGGTCGTGGCCGACCACCGCGAACCGGTCGAAGCCCAGCTCCCGCATCACCAGCAGCTGGTCGCGCGCCATGGCCCGCTTGGAGTACGGGGTGTGCTCGGCGTCGGACCCGGGCTTGTCGCTGTCGCCGTAGCCGCGCAGATCGGTCAGGATCACGCGGTGGGTGGCGGCGAGCGCCGGGGCGATGTGGTGCCAGATCGTATGGGTCTGCGGATAGCCGTGCAGGAGGAGGACCGGCGGCCCGTCCCCGGCGGTGCGTACGTTGATTCCCACCCCCTCGACATGGACGGTGCGGCGGTCGAAGTCGCCCAGCAGCTGATCGCTCATGGCCCGATCCCAGCAGCCGCCCGCGGTGCGCGTCCAAGACCCGTTGACGACAATGCTTATAAGCAACACCTATGGAAGTGTGCGGGCGCCGAAGATGCCAAAGGTGCCGAAGACGCCGAACGTGCCGAAGGTGGCGGGAGCGGCGAGGCGCGGGGAGGCGGCGCGGTGGATGTGCGGCAGCTGGAGTACTTCCTGGCCGTGGTGGACCACGGCGGGTTCAACCGGGCCGCCGCCGCGCTGTATCTGTCCCAGCCGTCCCTCTCCCAGGCCGTCCGCGCCCTGGAGCGCGACCTGGGCAGCGACCTCTTCCACCGCATCGGCCGCCGGGCGGTCCTCACCGACGCGGGCACCGCGCTGATCGGACCGGCGCGGGAGGCGGTGCGCAGCCTCCAGCTCGCACGGGCCAGTGTGGAGTCGGTGCACGGGCTGCGCGGCGGCCAAGTGGACATCGCGGCCCCGCCCTCCCAGGCCGTGGAGCCGCTGGCGGGGATGATCGACCGCTTCGCCCGCGCCCATCCCGCGGTGTCCGTACGCGTGCAGGCCGCGTTCACCCCGCGCGATGTGACGGAGATGGTGCGCACCGGCGTATGCGAGCTGGGGCTGCTGGCCTCCCCCGACCCCGTACCGCAGGGCGATGTGCGCACCTATCCGCTGGTCGAGCAGCGCTTCGTGCTGCTGACACCCCCGGACGGGCCGTTCCGCCCCGGGGTGCCGGTGCGCCATGAGCAGCTGTCCGGACACCGGCTGATCGTGGGCCAGAAGGGCACCGGGATGCGCCGCTACGTCGACGATCTGGTCGCCGAGGGCGTCGCGCTGACCGTCGTGGTCGAGACCGAGCACCGGGTGTCGATCCTTCCGCTGGTGCTGCGGGGCGTCGGCCTGGCGGTGGTGGCCGACGCCTGGCGCGGCCTCGCGGAGCGGGCGGGGGCCCTGGTGCTGGAGCTGGAGCCGAGCACCAGTCTGCATATCGCCCTGGTCAGCAGGCGGGCGCCGCTGACACCGGCGGCGGAGGCGTTCGTCGGCACCGCCATGGAAGCTCATGGAACCTCATAGGGCGGGCCTATAAGACCCATGCGATCTGCGTCTTGGACGCGGAAGTCGCTCCCCTGCTGCAATCCCCTCCATGACGAACCGCCGCACGACCACCACCCACCGCATCGCCCTGATCCCCGGCGACGGCATCGGCAACGAGGTCATCCCGGCCGCCCGCCGCGTCCTGGACACCGTCGCCGCCCGGCACGGCCTCGGCTTCACGTACGAGACGTTCGACTGGTCCTGCGAGCGCTATGCCGACCTCGGCGCGATGATGCCCGACGACGGTCTTGACCAGCTGCGCGGCCATGACGCGATCCTGCTCGGCGCGGTCGGCTACCCCGGTGTCCCCGACCATGTCTCGCTGTGGGGCCTGCTGATCCCCATCCGCCGGGGCTTCCAGCAGTACGTCAATCTGCGCCCCATCCGCGTCTTCGAGGGCGTGCCCAGCCCACTGCGCGACGCGGGCCCCGGCGATGTCGACCTCGTCGTCGTCCGGGAGAACGTCGAGGGCGAGTACGGCGAGATCGGCGGCCGTCTCGGGCGGGGGCTGCCGGAGGAAATGGCCGTCCAGGAAGCGGTGTTCACCCGCAAGGGCGTCACCCGCGTCCTCGACTACGCCTTCGCCCTCGCCGAGCGGCGCGGCGGCCGGCTCACCTCGGCCACCAAGTCCAACGGCATCATCCACACCATGCCGTTCTGGGACGAGCTGGTGGCCGAACGCGCCGCCGCGCACCCGGAGGTGGCCTGGGGCCAGGAGCACATCGACGCCCTCGCGGCCAAGTTCGTCCTCGACCCGCGGCGGTTCGACGTCGTCGTGGCCTCCAACCTCTTCGGCGACATCCTCAGCGACCTCGCCGCCGCGGTCGCGGGCAGCATCGGCATCGCCCCCGCGGCCAACCTCAACCCCGAACGCGACTTCCCGTCCATGTTCGAGCCCGTCCACGGCTCCGCCCCCGACATCGCCGGACGCGGTATCGCCAACCCGCTCGGCGCGATCTGGTCAGCCGCCATGATGCTCGACCACCTCGGCCACCCCGAGGCGGCCACCCACGTCACCGACGCCATCGCGACCGTCCTGGCGAAGACCCCCGTCCGCACCCCGGACCTGGGCGGCACGGCCACCACCGAGGAGTTCACCGACGCGCTGCTCGAACTGCTCCGATGACAGAATGACCGCATGGCGCGGCGTGTCGGTTCACGCTCGACGACCACTCGGTCCGGTTCCGCGTGGCCAAAACCACCCCGGCGAAGGTGGGGCCCGCTACCGGCCGTAGTGGGGTTGTCCCCAGGACGACGGGGGTGGCTGGCCGGATCGATCCCGGGCTCGGCGGTCTCTAACGTGACCATTCGGTCGCAATGGGGCTTCGAGGGGGATCGCATGAACGTGGTCAAGCGCAGGCGGGTGCTGGGTGGCGGACTCACACTGGCGGTGGTGGCGGGCGCCGCGGCGGCGGCCCCGAAGAGTGTCGCGGCGGCGAAGGGTGTCTCGGCGGTGGGGCCGACGCGTCACGACACACCACGGCGGAACACCTCCGCGGAATCGAGCACCGCCGCCGACCACACCCCTGGCCTGCGCGAAATCCTGCACCGGCTGACCACGGTCGACGGCGCGCCCGGAGCGCTCGTGGAGACGCGGAACCGGCACGGCAGCACGGTCCTGACCAGCGGCGTCGCGAATGTGAAGAGCCACGCGCCGATGCGCCGCGACAGCAGGTTCCGGATCGGCAGCATGACCAAGCCGTTTGTGGCGACGGTCGTGCTCCAGCTGGTGGGAGAGCATCGCGTCGTCCTCGACGCGCCGGTGGAGCGCTATCTGCCCGGTGTCATCCGCGGACACGGGAACGACGGGCGGATCATCACCGTCCGCCAGCTGCTCCAGCACACCAGCGGCATCCCCGACTATCTGGCCTACCTCACCCCGCAGGAGATCCTCAAGGACCCCCTCGCCCACCACGACACCCGCGACCTCGTGAACATCGCACTCGCCCACCCCCCGACCTTCGAGCCCGGCACCGACTGGCGCTACTCCAACACGGACTACCTGCTGGCCGGCCTGCTCATCGAAAGGGTCACCGGCCATACGTACGGCGAGGAGATCCACCGGCGCGTCATCACACCACTCGGGCTGCGCGAGACATACGTACCGGGCGACGCCCCGACGATCCCCGGACCGCATCCGCGCGGCTATGTACGGCCGGGCGAGAACGCGCCGCTCAGGGACATCACCGCCATCAACCCCTCGGTCGCGGGCGCGGGCGGCGGCATGATCTCCAGCGGCACCGACCTCAACCGCTTCCTGGACGCACTCGTACGCGGCAAGCTGCTGGGCCCGGCGCAACAGCGGCAGATGATGACGACCCGCCCGACCGGCAACCCCGACGGCCGGGCGTACGGCCTCGGTCTGGAGAGCAGGCCGCTGCCCTGCGGCGGCCTCTACTGGGGCCACGGCGGCGACATCCCCGGATACGGAACGGTGGGCGGCGCCACGGCCGACGGCAGGCAGGCGACGGTCATGGTGAACCTCAACCCGGGCGGCACGGACGCCCAGGACGCCGACATGAAGGCCGCCGTCCAGACGGCCCTCCGCGAGAGCCGCCGCGGATAGTCAGGCGGCCAGCTCGTCGCGGTCCCCGATGGCACCCCGTACCCCGGTCCGCCGAGGACCGGCACCGGCCAGGGGCGCGGCAGGACACGGAACGCTCGCCCGGTACACCGCGATGAGCAGCTCTCGTACCGTCAGGTTCGGTTCGCCGACCGGTGCGCCGGGCAGGTCATGGCCGTCGTCCAGGAAGGCCATGACCCGGGTTTCGCGCGTCGGTGAGGCGATGCGGTCGGAGGGGTTCATGAGGGCTCCGATGGACTGGGCCCCCATGAGCCGGGTCTTCCGTCAGCCGGCGTCAGCCAGAGGCCAGAACGAGGGGGGTGGGGTGAACAGGCGCCGCAGTTCGTCCGGTCCGCACGAGGCGTTCTCCCAGTGCTCGACGATCCGGCCGTCGACGAACCGCCACAGACCGCAGAACGGTACGGAGAGCTCACGGGGGCGCTGGGCTCGCAGCACGCCGAGGACGGTGCCGAAGTGGTCGTTGGCCACGATGTGCTCCACGTCCATGACCAGGGTGTACTGGGTCATGCGGATGAGTGCCTGCTCATGGGCGCGCACGGCCCTGATGCCACGGCGCACCCGGGGGTCCTCCGCGGTCCGGTCCGCACGGTGCAGCACGATGTCGGCCGCGGCGAAGTCGACGATCCTGGTCAGATCCCGGTAGATGGTGCGCAGGATCTCGGTGTGCGGATGCTCGGCCGCTCGCTTGGGGGCGCGGGTCATCGCGCCCCTCCCCGGTGCTTCCGCACCGGCTTGGGCCGCCACGGGGTGACCGTGGCGCAGAGTGCTTCGATCTCGTCCCACTGGCTGTCGGTGAGCCGGACCTCGTCGGCCCGGAGGTTCTCCTCCAGGTGGGCCACCGATGTGGTGCCGGGAATGAGGAGGGTGTTGGAGGCGTGGCGCAGCAGCCAGGCCAGCCCCAGCTGAGCTCCGGTGACCCCGTACCGTTCAGCGGCCTTGGTGAGGACACCACCGGGCCCGACCAGGTCGCCATGGCCGAGCGGGAACCACGGGATGAAGACCATGCCGCGCTGTTCGGCGTATCTGAGGATCGACTCGCCGGACCGGTCGGCGATGTTGTAGAGGTTCTCCACCGCCACGATGTCCACGATCTCGGCGGCCTGTTCGAGCTGTTCGATGGTGACCTCGGGCTGGCCGGACAGTCCGATATGGCGGATCTTGCCCTGCTCCCGCAGCTCGGCGAGTGCCCCGAGCTGGTCCTCGAGCGGTACCAGGGGGTCGATACGGTGCAGCTGATAGAGGTCGATGCGCTCCAGGCCGAGGCGGTGCAGGCTGACCTCGACCTGCTGGCGCAGATATTCGGGTCTGCCCAAGGCGACGATGTAGGGGTTGCGGCCCTCGGCCCGCACCCAGTCGTCGGGGCCGGTGCGCAGCATGCCGCCCTTGGTGGCGATCACCAGATGGTCCGGGTAGGGATGCAGGGCCTTCCGGATGAGCTCCTCGTTGTAGCCGGGACCGTAGGAGTCGGCGGTGTCGATGAAGTTGACGCCGAGGTCGTCCACGGCGCGACGCAACAGGCGTACGGCCTGATCCGGGTTCTCGGGCGGGCCCCAGACGCCGGGTCCGGTCAGGTGCATGGCACCGTAGCCGAGCCGGTTGACCGTCAGGTCTCCCCCCAGGGACAGGGTGGACGCGGTCTCGGGCACATGCGGAATGGACGCGGTCACGCGGATCCTCGATTCTTGGGCTTGTGCGGGGATGGGGTTTCACTGTGCAGGTCGGGCTCGGAAGGGACGGGAAGCCTGACCGGTAAGGCGTCGACGTTGCCCGTTCGGCGGCCGGACCGTACCCGGTCGGAGTGCTCCCAGGTGCCGAGGCAGGATTCGGCGGTGATACCGGGCCCGAACCCGGCCAGCAGACCGCGCGCCCCCGGGGGCAACCCCTCGTCGAACTGGCGGCGCAGCGCCTCGAAGACGACGGCCGAGGCGATGTTGCCGTACTCGGTGAGGGTGGCGCGGCTGTGTCTGAAGGCGTCCGGCGGCACCTTCAGATAGCGGCACAGGTCGTCCAGGATGCGGGGCCCACCGGCGTGGATGATGTAGAAGTCCAGGTCGGTGGCATCCCAGCCGTGGGTGCCGGCGAGCGTATGCAGGGCGGGGGCCAGCACGTTCATGGTGCCCGGGACCCGCTTGTCCAGCCGGAAGTGGAATCCGCTGGCCTTCACCTCGTACGCGATCCAGTCCTCGGTGCCCGGCACCAGATGCGAGGCGTTGCCCACCAGCCGCATCCCCTCCCCGCCGCTGCCACGCATGACCGCCGCGGCGATCGCGTCACCGAACAGCCCGTCGGACAGCAGTGAGCCGACGTCGAGGTCGTCCGGCTGGTAGCACAGCGAGCAGAACTCGCACGCCACGATCAGCACATTGGCTCCCGGGTACGCGCGGCAGAAGTCATGCGCCCGGTTGATGGCGGCCCCGCCGGCCGCACAGCCCAGCTGCGCGATGGGGATCTGCCGGGTGTCGGAGCGGAAACCCAGCTGGTTGATCATCCACGAGGTCAGGGGCGGCATCGTGAAACCGGTGCACGAGACGAACACGATCGTGTCGATGTCCCGCGCCGTCACCTCCGCCGAGGACAGCGCCTGCTTGACCACGTCCGGGACCCGGGCATGGGCCTCGCTCACATAGAAGCGATTGCGGGCCTCGAACCCCGGATGCGTCAGGGTGACGGCCAGCGGCTGGACCAGATGCCGCTTCGCCACCCCGGTGTTCCTGATCATCCGCAGAACCAGCGGAAGCTTCGCGTGTCCGGCGTGCAGCCGGCGCGCCAGCGCCAGCGTCTCCTCCATCGAGATGGTGTTCTCCGGCACCCACACCGCCGGTCGGCACAGCACTGCCATGGTGCACTCCCTTGCTCACGGAAGGTAAGAAAGAGGCGGAACCGACCGTGAACTTCAGGACGGGCAAGATCGTGCCGCACACGGTGGAGGCTCGCTCACACATCACTCCACTTGCGCCCCGGCGACGCCGGGACGGGGCAGGAGGCTCCCTGACCCATCATCTTCCCCAGATACGACACCCCCCGGGGAGGCGCTCACACTTCGCCCCGGAAGTAATCGGAACTACGAAGCGCGATCGCGCGCTACGAAGCGCGCGGCGGGAGCACACCACCCTCTTCCCGCCCTTCACCCGGCCGCGAACGCGCAGCGCGCTCCCCCTCCATCCCGCGAACCACAGCGCACAACAAGCGCACCCCGCAACCGCACGCGCCCCCGTGGCGACGGGGATGCCCGGCGGATCACACCTCGCTGCTGAGCATGCGTATCCTCCGCACCTACGCGCGCGTCTACGCCACCGACCTGGCCGCGGCCCTGGCACCGCTCACCGCCCTCACCGGCGAACCGATCACCACCCGCTTCACCATGCCGAACGGCCTGGAGCCGGCCACCGTCGGCCGGATTCTGGTGGTGGCGGGAGACGAGCGGACACTGGAGTCGTATAGGGCGGGGCCGGAGGCGGCCCAGACAGCTCGGATCCCTCATAGATCGACTGACGGGCTCCCCGTGCCCGGGCGCAGCGGCGCCACACGCTCGGGGAGCCCGTCGCCGTCACTCGGCAGAAGCCCCAGGTCAGGACTGGGGACGGCTGCCGTGATTGGCTCCGTTCTTACGACGGGCCTTCTTCTTACGACGTCGCTTCGACGACATGTCGCCTCCTTTGCGGCAATGCTTTCGCCCTATGTGTACCGATTACCTCGGCATCCCAAGCGATGATCGCGGCGCGCTTACCCAGCCCCCCGGCACGTCACGCCCCTCCGTGAAACACCTCACGCCGCGCATCACCATCATGGGCCGGACCAGCACCGCCTCTACTGGAGGGGACCGCGGGCCGCGCGGGACGACGCGGAGCGAACACCAGCAGAGCCCGCCCCACTGCTCAATCCACTCGGGCCGAGTACACCGCGGCCCACGCGTCCGAGCAACGTGACATCACCGGTCACTCATTCGAAGAGCGCAACTGCCCATCGCCGACGAAGAATTTCTCCCTAGACTGCGTCTCAGCGTTCCGCATAACCCGGCGAATGGACGGAATACACATGGCTCAGGTCACCCAGCGAGGCGCCAACGTCACCCGTATCAAGCACCCCACGGCTCCCCATATCGCGCCAACTCTACGGCCTGCTGAAATTCCGGCCGATGACCTCGACGACGATGCGATCATCAAGGGAGTCAAGTTTGACGGCACTCACTTCATCGGCCTTGAAGTAGAGGCCGCCGAAGCCGAGGGCTGCGCCTTCGAGAACCTGCGCTTCACCGGCGCGAGCCTACGCCGAAGCCAATTTGCCGACTGCACGTTCAACACCTGCGACTTCGCACAAGTAACCGCTCACGACGTGTCCCTGATCCGCTGCACAGTTAGCGGAAGCCGCATGACAGGGTCCTCATGGAGTCACGGCACTTTCCGGGATGTGCGATTCGAGGGGTGCATCAGCACACCCGCGATGTACCGGCATACCAAGCTCTACAGCGTCGCCTTCTCGGACTGCCGGATGCAAGGGGCGGATTTCCAGTCGTCCCAGTTGCACAACGTGTTGTTCGAGAACTGCGATTTGACCGGGACTCAGTGGGCGAACTGTCAGCTCGGTTCCGTGCGGTTCAAGAACTGCACTCTCATCGACGTTGGTGGAGCAGCGAGCCTCAAGGGCGCCATCGCGTCAGGCCCAGGGTCGCTGGAATTGGCCCTGAGTCTGGCACGAGAGGCGGGTATTCAGTTCGAGTAGCTCGCGTCAGGCGGCGAGGCGTCGACTCGGGACGCTTCCGCCAGGGATGAGGGCTCAAGGCGGTTCAGCCGGCCAGGTCGAGGACGAAGCGGTAGCGCACGTCGTTGCGGGCCAGCCGGTCGAGGGTGGTACTGACATCGTGCGCGGGCACGATCTCGGTCTCGGCGGTGATGCCGTGTGCGCCGCAGAAGTCGAGCATTTCCTGGGTTTCGCCGGTTCCGCCGCTGCCCGCACCTGCCAGGTTCTTCGCGCCGACGATCAGGCTGAGCGCGCTGAGCCGCAGGTCTTGCTCCGGGATGCCGACCAGGCAGAGGGTCCCGTCGATGGCCAGGGCGCTCAGATAGGGCTCCAGCGCGTGCGGCGCTCCGACCGTGTCGAGGATCAGGTCGAAGCGCCCCGTCTGCGCGGCCATCTGCTGCTCGTCCTGGGAGAAGACCACATCGTCGGCGCCCAGCCGGCGTGCTTCAGTGGCCTTGTCGGGAGAGGTGGTGAACTGCACGACCTCGGCGCCCATGGCATGGGCGAGTTGGAGGGCGATATGGCCCAGGCCGCCCATGCCGACTATGCCGACCGTCCGGCCGGGGCCGGTGCCCCAGCGGCGCAACGGCACGTAGGTGGTGACGCCCGCGCACATCAGCGGGGCCACTCCCGCCGGATCCAGCCCGCTCGGCAGCGGGTAGGCGAAGTGCTCGTCAACGACGTATTCGGTGGAGTATCCGCCTTGGGTGCGGGAACCGTCGACGCGGTCGATGCCGCCGTAGGTGAGGGTGACTCCCTCGTGGCACCAGTTCTCCCGGCCCGCGCGGCAGGCGGGGCAGGTGCGGCACGAGTCGACGATGTTGCCCACCGCGACCTGGTCGCCGACCGAGAACCGCGAGACCGCGTCGCCGACCGCGCTGACCTCCCCGACGATCTCGTGACCCGCCACGAGCGGGAAGGCAGCCGGGTCGCCGTGGCGGATCGCGGACAGGTCACTGGCGCACACACCGCAGTAGCGGACCCGCACCGCTATGTCCTTGTCCCGCGGCTTCCGGCGCTCGAAGTCCCACGGGGCCACCGCCGCGCCTTGTGTGTGAGCCGCCCATCCGCTGACCTTGCGCATGCTCAATTCCCGTCTTCCGTTGTTCGCGTTGCCCGCGTCGTTCACGTTGCCCGCGTCGTTCACGTTGCCCGCGTCGTTCGCGTCGTTCGCGGGCCCGCTTCGCCCGGAGGGAGGGCGTCGGGGGCAGCGGTGCCGATCTCGTCCTCGCAGTCCAGACCACGCCGTCGCAGGTCGCGGTGGTGCGCGATCTTCTCCCGTACCACCGCCAGGTCCTCACCCAACTGACCGATCTGCTGCTCGATGGCCGCGGCGTGCCGCTCCAGGAGAGCCGTACGCCTGTCGTGCCATTCCAGGCCGGAGCCCATCCGTACGAAGGCCCGCACGTCGTCCACCGACATGCCGGTACGGCGCAGCGCCTGCACCAGGCGAGCTGGAGTTGACTCCAGCGCAAGAGCGGGGTGAGCTGGACCTCAGCACCGCCGGGGCAATATCCCGAAAGCTCGGCTACGCCCCCGCGGACCGTCTGGGCCAAGCCGGCGACCGCAAGGCATAAGCCCAGGTCAAAGGGGAATGGCGGACGAGTCGGCCTGTACGCCGGGGAGTGTCACCCCGACGCTCCCACCTGCGCGAACATGCAGGAAGGCCACTCGTGTGGCTACTTTGATGGCTGCGCACGTTTCTGGCCCTGCCCCACACCTGCGTTGGCGCGGCTTCACCTTCCCGGGCGCAGCACCAACGTGTGCCTAAGTTCGTCAGCCCCGCGCACAGACGAGGACTTCGCCATGGAGGTCCACCAGACGAACATATGGACGTCCACCATGCGGACGCGATTTGTGACTTGCCTCACACATCCAATACAGGCAAGCGATTCCCAGCAGGATCGTCTCCGGAATTCGGGGGCCCAAGCTGCGCCAAGCAACAACTCTGCATGGATACATATCGCCTGACCTCGGTTCGCACCGATCACACGCACAGCCGGATCGAATCCAAGCCGATTACTGATAGACGTGGGCGATCCTCGCCTACAGCACGCCCACACTGACGGAGTGGGCGCGCCCGACTGCGGCCTTCGAGCTTGCGACGGGACCCGGAACAGAAACTCGCCCTTTCCGAAACGGCAAGTGGGCGCAAATAGACCCTCGGGGAGATCTGTGCTGTGGGTAGCGGTCGGGTGTTCAGTTTACTCAAGACCCTGTGTCGCCGCGTCGAGCCTGACAGGCTTGGCCGGTGAGGGGTGACGGGCGGGGGAAGTTGTGCCGGGAACGGCGGGCGATGACTCGGATACAACGGACCGTATGGCGGCTGGAGCAGCCCGAGAAGGAACGGGACTGGGAGTTCGCCTCAGCGCCGGCCAACCGGGGTGTCGGTACGGAAGGCCGCGGAGGCGGCTGGTGTATGGCCAACCCGAGTACACCAGCTCACCAAGGAAGCCTCGGTGACGTACCGACGACGGTGCTGGCCGAACTGCCCACGGTGAGCTCGCCCGCGCTCGCAGCATCGAAGACCTCGACCGAGCGCGCACCTGCAACGATCCGCGGCGAAGCGGCGCCGGCGTCTGGCCGAACCCGACATGGCCTCTGCCGAGTTCTGCGGCCGCGCTGGGACGCCGTCCCAGCCCGTACACCAGAGCACGGACACCTGGACCGCCTATCAGGCCGGACGCCACCGCTGCGGAGAAACGGACGAGAACCTCTACACGGCGTACACCCCATTCCTCAACGGCATTCCTGACCCGGGAGCGGCCCGGACGCTTCCTGACGCACCATGGAGCCGCCACGCCATGAACACACCTCCACCGCCCATACCCGGGGCGCCACTCTGGCCGTACTGCGCATACGGCGCCGACCCTGCTACCGACCCCGTCGGCTGCCGCGGCGTTCACGTCCCTGGCCACACCGCATGCCTCGCCCACCTGGCCGACGCCGACCGCGACGCCTACCTGGCCGGCCTGACCCCCGGTACCGACATCGACCACCGCGGCACATCCTTCACCGAACCCCTTCTCAATGCCCTCCTTGACGCCCTCCGCGACCCCGCCACCGGACATCCCCGCCTAGGTGACGCCTGGTTCGGGTTCGCAACTTTTCAGGGTATTGCCAGATTTGCGTGGGTAAGCTTCCAGGGTCGCACCTGGTTCGGGTGGGCGACCTTTCAACGCGCCTGGTTCAAGTCGGCGACCTTCCAGGGCGATGCCAGGTTTGAGTCGGCAACCTTCCAGGACCTCGCCGTATTCGAGTCGGCGACCTTCCAAGGCGGCGGCCCCGCTTTCGATTCGGCGACCTTCGAGAGCGACGCCTGGTTCAATTCGGTGATCGTCCAGGCCCGCCCCCGGTTCGACCCGTCCGACCCCCGGTTCGATCCGACTGCCTTCCAGGCTGACGCCTCGTTCCTGTCGGTGACCTTCCGGGGCGACACCCGATTCCAGTCGGCGGTCTTCAGGCGCAACGTAGGGTTCGGGTCGGCGACTTTCCAGGGCGACGCCCTGTTCCCGTCGGCGACCTTCGAGGGCCTTGCCTCGTTCAAATCGGCGGCCTTCGAGAGCGTCGCCATATTCGAGTCGGCGGCCTTCCAGAGCGTCGCCTGGTTCGGGTCGGCGACCTTCCAGGACGACGCCTGGTTCGGGTCGGCGACCTTCGGGGACGATGCCGAGTTCAACCTCGCGGTTTTCGAGCAGTTGGTCAGTCTCGGGCCATTGGTGTGTGCCGGGCGGGTGACGTTGTCTGGGGCGGTGTTCAGCGGACCGGCGACCCTCCCGATTGGCGCACGCCGCCTGGAGTGTCAGTGGACCCGCTGGTCGTCGACGGCCGAGTTGCGTCTGCGCTACGCCACAGTGGACTTCTCCCACGCGGTCTTCGAATACCCCCTCACGATCGCCGCGGAGTCTGCCCCCTTCGTTCTCCCCGACGGACGGCCGGTGCCAGAACACGCTTTTGCCGACGCACCCGGCGCCACGGTGCGGATGGCCTCGCTGCGTGGGGTGGACGCGGCCCATCTGGTTCTCGCCGACGTCGACCTTTCCCGGTGCCTGGTCACCGGGACAGTGCACCTGGACCAGATACGGCTGGAGGGCACCTGCTCCTTCAACGAGGTCCCGCCCGGCACGCACTGGCGCCGCTGGCGCCCCGTGCGGTTCACCCAGCGCCGCACTCTCGCCGAAGAACACCACTGGCGCGCCAACCAGCCAACAGCAGTCCGGGGCTGGAACGCGGCGGTGTTCGGCACCGGACACGTCGGGCCGGGTCAGCTGGCGCCGGTGTACCGGGCGCTGCGCAAGGCGTTCGAGGACGGCAAGAACGAGCCGGGGGCGGCGGATTTCTACTACGGCGAGATGGAGATGCGCCGTCACGACCGCACCGGCACCACCCGCGCCGAACGCGGACTGCTGCACGGCTATTGGATGCTGTCCGGCTACGGCTTGCGCGCCTCCCGCGCCCTGGGTTGGCTTGCTGCCGCCATGCTCGTCACCATCGTGCTGCTGATGGGCTTCGGGCTACCCCAGGACTCCCCGAAGCAAGAAGCGACGGGCACCGTCCCTCCCGGCGGAGGCAAGATCACATTCGAGATCGACGAGGAGGACCCGCAGAATCCCACCGGGAACAGATTCACCGGCGAGCGCTTCGAGAAGGCTCTGAACGTCACTCTCAACTCGGTGGTGTTCCGCTCCTCCGGCCAGGACCTAACCACCGCGGGCACTTACATCGAGATGACCTCCCGCCTTCTGGAACCCGCCCTCCTCGCCCTCGCCGTTCTCGCCATCCGCGGACGCATCAAACGCTGATCACCAACTACCGGGCGATCAGAGAACTGAACATCCAACCGCTACCCGCTGCGCCAGCGCTCCTCGAGGACCAAATACAGGGCTGGACAGCGCTACTGGATGCTCGACCGAATCGGCACGGACGCCCAGGTCATATACCCAGCTTCGTCGCCGCGGTACTGGCCGATGTCGTCGACCAGGCGGTGCACGAGATACAGGCCCGGCTCTACCTCCGGATCCGGCAGGCGCCGGTCCATCTCCCCGACGGTGAGCAAGACATGGGCTCCGTCGCATGAGATCCGGCCCGCCAGGTCAACACTCGCGCGGTGCCGCGCGGTGACGTCGACCAACTCCGTGAGCACTCCGAGCACTGACTCGGCGACGGCTGCGGCTTCCGGAATCTCGCCGAGTAGCGCCGGCAGCACCATTGCGGCGAACCGGCGTGAGCGGCGCATGGCTTCGGCAGGCTTGTGTTTAGGGCCTGTCCGGAACTCGAGGGAGTTCTCCGCGCCGAGGGCCTGCGAACCGGCGGCGGTGTGCCTGGGCGCGATAGACCGAAGGCTGGAGGCCCAGAGCGGAGGCATGGTGTCGGAGATCGCCACGGTCGTCCATCACTCCATCCCGTCGAGTGGGTCAAGCCAGAGCACGGCGCAATCCGGCCGCGCTACCCCCGTCGAGCGGCTCTGTGTGTCATTGAGTTAACAGTGACGTAGGATGTTTACGCAAGCCGGGTCTTGATCGAGTTTCCAAACAAGATCGATCACTGAACAACAGGTGAACTCTTGCTCAGCGGGATGGGTCACCACCCGAACTCCTTGCACGCAAATCGGATCAACTGGTGCACGAACGGGCTGGGGGCGGAAATGGGTGGCGCCGAGAGAGACGAGCCACACACCTTGCAGGAGAAGATCGTCTACCTGCTGGATCACGCGTTCCCGGATGGAGCTCCGAGCGACCGTGAGTTCTGCCGGATCGTCGAGAGCCACGGAGGCGCCCTCTCCCACAGCTACTTCGGCAAGCTGCGGAAGGGGCAGATCACCGAGGTGCGGGACGAGACTCTGCAAGCCCTGGCCCTCGGCTTCGGTATCGCCAACTGGCGCTTCTTCAAGGACGAATCGGATGTCGTCGAAGACGTCATGGCGGGCCTCGCGCTCCTCGCGGGTACCCGGACCGGCGACATCAGCGGCATCGCGGGCCGCAGTATCGGCGAGGAGGGCATGTCCGCCGAGATGCTCGACTTCGTCCTCGAGCAGGTCCGCAAGTTCCAGCAGGGCGACGGCAGCCCCGAGGCCACAACCCCATAGCGAACGCTTGTTCCAAATCGGTCGATACAATCACCCCCTATCGCACACCGCTGCGAGAGAAACCAACGTCGAGGCCGCTGATGTCCCTGCGCGAGCTGCGTAGAGTCTGCGAAGACGGGTTAGCCAACCTTCCCATCCCAACGAAGTTCAGCATCCCCGCCCTCGTCCGTAACATGGAACAGGCACGCCACCGCCGGATCGTGCTCGTCCCTCTACCGGACCGGATGGTGCACCCCAACACCGCGTGCGGGCTGCGGGTGAAGGCCCCCGAATTCAGCATGATCCTCTTCCGTCGACGGCCCACGGTCTATCAGACCGACCACGTCATCCTCCACGAGCTGACCCACGAGTGGTTCGACCATGGCGGCACACTCAGCCTTGAAGACCTCCAGAAGATGATGCCGGTCTTCAACACCACACTCCTCCACCGCTTCGTCGGGGACCGCCCCATCCAGGCCCGCGCTAACTACGAGAGCAAGGACGAGAAGGTGGCCGAACTCGGCGCCAGCTTGATCCGCCGCATGGCACGGGACGTCGCGAGTGACGACATGCTTGGCCGCCTTGGTGACTCTCTCTCCCGACCAGTAGGCGGCCGGAGGTTCCGCCGCCGCCCGTTCACCAACCCCCGCTCGTAACAGAAGGACCACCGTTGCTCGAATTAGCTGGCTACGCCGTAGCCGCACTGATGACCGCTGTCGCCATCTGGCGCGCGCTCGGCGGCACCGACGCCCGCCGAAGATCCCTCTGGGGCTGCTTCCTTGGGTTCGCCGTCGCCCTTTGGACCAAGACGCAGTACGTACGAATCGGGCTCAACAACAGCGAGATCACGGACGCCTCCGTCCTCATCAAGCACTACAGCGCCGGCGTCGCGATCCTGGCGATCCTGTACTACATCGTCGCTGTCTACGGGCAGTACCCCGCCGACGGCGACATGGCTCGTGCCGTGAAGGTATCCCGCATCATCCAGCGCGCGGCCACGAAGACGGCCTTGTCGGCCTTCCTCCTGATGACGGTCATGTTCTTCACCATCGTCGACCGGTCCAAGCCGAGCGATCGCTTCGTCTCCGACCACGCAGGCCAGTGGGGCGCCACGGCCTACATGAGCGTTTTCTACGCCTACTTGAGCTGTGCGTCCGCCATCTGCCTCTACCAGTGGGCTGGCGCCTTCCGCCGCGAGGAACGCAAACTGCTCCGCGTCGGCCTGGGCATGATGGCATTCGCCATGGTGCTCGGCGTCCTGTACTCCGTCGGCCGGACGCTGTTCATGTGGTACTGGCTCGCCGAACAGCCCAGCCACACGTTCGCCTATGACGTGGACGCCAGCACCGAGGCCATGCAGCAACTGCTGTTCGTCTTCTTCGCCCTCGGCGTCTCGGTCCCTGCCACGGAAAAGGGGCTGCGCCGCGCGCGCTCCTGGTACGTGCTCGTACGTCTCTACCCGATGTGGCGAGAGCTGATGGCTGCCTTCCCCAGTATCCCGATGGAGGCTCCTCTCTCTCGCCGACAAGAGCTGACTCGCCGTGACCTCGACGCTGACCTCCAGCTCGGCCGATGGGTAAACGACCTGGCGGATGCCATCGAGAGGCTGCGCCACCACGTCCCGGATGGCCTGATGGCAGCCGCCCAGGAGACGGCCGACACCAGCAACGGCGCCGTCGCACAGGCGCACTGGATCAAGGCCGCCCTTGCCGCGAAAACCCAGGGCACGCCTGCGGGGCCCGTTGCCACCTTCAAGCAGCAACAGGCCATGGATCAGGACGGCGAGGTCGCATGGCTCCTCGACGTTGCCAAGGCGTACAAGAAGGCCAACCAGTCCCAGGCACAGAACCTGCTCAACTCCATAGGAGCGGCTGCATGACGCGCACCGCCACGGCCCGGACTGTCACCGACGTTCTCCAGCCGCGCAATGTCCTCCTCATCGGCATGCTCGGCATCGGCCTGGCCGCCGCGGGCGACTGGACTGGCATCCCCTGGGGTCTGCTCGGTGCCCTATGCGCGGGAATCATCCCGGCTGCCTACATCGAGTGGGAGCGCAAGCGCGGCACCTGGGGAGATCGGCATGTGGTGGACCGTACGAAGCGGGCCCCGATCTTCTTCGTCATCCTGGCGTCGATCGGCCTCGGCTCGCTCGCCATGATCCTCGGCGGGGCGCCGACAGGCATCCTCGTCGCCATGCTTGCCTTGTGGGCTATGACCGTCGTGCTGCTGGCGGTGAACACTTTCTGGAAGATCAGCGTGGACAGCGCGGTCGCCTCCGCTGTCCCTGCGCTGCTGGCCGTCGTCAACTCCCCGTGGTGGCTGCTCACCTACATCCTGACGGTGGCCGTGTGCTGGTCCCGGGTGGCCCTCACCTATCATTCCGTCGCCCAGACCGTGGCCGGCGCCTTCCTGGGAGCTGCGACCGCCGCCGCCTTCCTGCTGGCTTGACGCAATACTGAACAAGCACAGAGCCCCGGACGATTGTCCGGGGCTTTGGCCGTTCGGGGTGCTCCCGCTCAGTGAGGCAGGCGCACTGTCACGTCGTACAGGCGCGTGATCTCGCTGGCGCTCTCGCCGTCATCTGTCGTCATCAGCAGCCGCAGTCGGCCACCGTGCTCCCGGCCGACGATCGTCATGCCCTCGATGTTGCCGATCAGCGGGTTCGCCTGGCCTGGGATGTGCGATACCGCCCCGAGCGACGGGCACGTACCGCTCAGATCCGCCAGCAGCGTCCGCTTCGCGAACCGGACCCCGGGTTGGTCGTTGGCCAGGGCCTGTATGTCGCTGGTGTCCGTCGCTCGCCGCGGGTCTGTCAGGTACAGCTTGGCCGTCCACCCCAAGTTCGCCGCGAAGCTCCGCTCCAGAAGCAGGTAACGGCCGTCGCCGGTCGCCGTGATCTCCGAAATGCCGTAGCCCGGCTCCGCGGTGTACGCCCACTGTCGAGCCAGGCGGAAGTCGTGGCGACCGTGACGCTCCCAGGTCTGGAACCGGCGTGTGTTCATGCCGTCGGTCGTCAGCCAGCCTTCCATCGCCGCGACAAGCGTCCGGCCGCCATGATCGAGCGTCAGGCTCTCCAAGGTGCGGTTCAAGATGCCGTGCCCGGCCGGAGCAACCCGGAACGTGTCCGGTACCGGCAGGTGGCCGAGGAGCCGGCCGTGCCGGTCGAAGCGACGGACAGACGGCTCCAGTTCGCTGGCGACAAGAAAATCCCCGTTGCCTTCGACGGCCAAGCCCTCGGAGTCCAGGGCACGGCCGTTCTCGTCCGCCATCGACGTAACCGCGGCTGGCCGGATCCGGTGGTCCAGCGTGAAGACCTTCGAGCGGTCAGATAAGGCTAAGAGGCGGCCACGACGGTCTGCGGCGAGGGAGGAGAAATTGCCGACGAAAGCACCCTGGTACATGGTCTTGTCGAGGGCGTCGGAGTAACCCCGCATGGTGACCTGCCGAGAACAGGACTGCGCGCTGTTGGTGGCCTGGGCGGGGCTGACCATGGCCGTCAGGGTCGTGGCTGCTACCACCGCGACGAGGGCGGCGGACAGCACAGGTCGTATCTGCATAGCGGAAAAGTACGGCATGCCACCGACAATGGCTGATTCGCCCCCTGCATCCGGAAGGTCCGGCCTGATCCAGGGCCCCGCCACTCAGCTAGCAGAGGGTCGCAAACGACGAGGCCCTAGCGAACCGGAGCCTCGTCGTTGCGACCCGAGAGCCCAGCGGCTGCTGGGTCAGAACAAGCCGCTCTGACCAGCATCCTCGAGGGCCTTCCGCTTTGCGTCCGGGTGGAGCTGCATGTGCCGCCATGACGCCTCGACGAGGAGGCGCCGCCAGTCAACGGCCACGGCGACCCGCTCAAGGAGGGCTGCCATCCCGTCCGTGACCGCGTCGTAGGCCTCGGGGGAGCATGGTGGCGATCTCGCCGAACGAATATTGATGGTTGGGGCCGGTGACGTCCTGGCCGAGCGACCAGACGACAGCGAGCTGGTTGGGCATGAGCGTTCCGTTCTCGGGGGCAGCCGCGGGCGGTTCACCACGGCGGCGGGCGGGCGATCAGGCGGGGCGCGGTACGGACAGGCTCGGGAGCCCGAGCGGCCACGGCCGGCGGCGGGCGAACTCGGTGCGGTCAGCGGTCCACCGTCGGCTGTTCGGCTTCCGGCGGCAGAGCGTGACGTTCCAGCGCATGGCAGTGCCTCTTTGGGCGTGTGGTGGTCAAGCGGCCTGGGTGTCGGTCGGATCGGGCACGAGATGCAGGTGACGCGAGCAGGGGCCGGGGCGCACGCGCTCGCGGTTGCGCTTCGAGCACTCGTCCGGCAGGAGCCAGCCGCGTTGTGCTTCATCCAGGACGGCGCGGCGTGCGGCCTGCTGCTCCGGCGTCGACTTCGCGCCCGGCTCCTTGTGCGCCTGGCTGTCGACGTCCGGGCGACCGAACCTGCCGGTCGGGATGGCTTCGGCCATGAGGCGCTCGTACGGCTTCATCTCGCATCTCCTGCCAGGGGTGGGACGGGGCGGGTTACTCGGCGGGCGTGCCGCCGGTGCCGCACTCGCACTTGCGGGCGTAGTCCTCGCCGATCTGGTGCGGGCAGCAGCCGCGCGGCGGGCGGCGGGCGGCGGGCGGCGGGCGGCGGGCGGCGGGCGGCGGGCGGGCGGTAGCGTGCAGCGGTGTGCGTCCTCAACGGCGGCTGCCGCTTCGACCTCCGGGCGCTTCCGGACGAGCGCCTTGACGCGCCTGGCACGGCACGGCGGTGTCCGGGGGCAGGTCGGTGCTCTCGCCCCTCGCCCCGAAGAACTGGCCGCACACGCTGATGTCGCCGACATCGTTGACGCAGGCCTTGGTGACGTGCACGGCGCGGCCGTGGACCACCTCCTACCGGCCCGGGTAGCCGTCCGTGTCGTCCGCCCGGTGCGCCGGGGCCTCGCGCACGGCGACCGGGGCCGTGCCCAGCTTGTCGGCCTGGTCGTCGAGCCACAGAGCGGCAATGAGCACGCCCTCGTGGGTCTTGGCGTGCGCGGTGTCCGGCAGGCGCAGCTCCATGCGGCGCAGGAACTTAACGGCTCGGCGGAGGGCGGGGATGTCCTGCGGGGTGAAGTCGACGGAGTCCATCGGTGTCCTTCCAGGGACGTAAGTTGCGGAAGATGCCGGGCGCATGGGGGAACGTCGCGCCTCGGCCGGCTGTGTCAGAACGGGGCGCGATCGAGGGCGCCCCGGGGGCTGCCAGGATCAGGTGGCGAGCATGAGCTGCGGGTCGTCCGGCAGGGAGTTGAGGAGCTGATTACGCCAGGCCATGGCGTACTTCGGGCAGTTGCCGCAGTGGACGTGCGTACCCTCGCACTCCGGCATCGGGGCCCGGTTCACGGCGTTGTACGACCAAGCGAGGGAGTCGGAGCTGTAGAGCAGGTGGGCGACTCGCCGCAGGCCGGTCTTCTTGAAGCCGAACCCGTGCAGGCGGATCCCCATCCCCCAGATCGTTTCAATGATCCGGGCGGCCTCGTCGGTCTTCTGCAGGCGGCACACGGAGCCGATGCCGACGACCGGTTCGAGCGTGAGGTCCACCCCGGCCTGGTCGTACAGGTCGATGCACCGCAGGTAGTCATCGAGGGTGCGGCCCTGGATCACCGGCATCCACGGAAGCTCGGCATCGAGGGTCATCAGGTTAAAGAACGACGCGACCGTCTTGACCTGGTGGTCGGTGATCGTCAGGCCGGTCTTCGCGAGGATCTCGTCCTCACACATCCAGTCCTGAATGGCGCACATGTCCATCAGGCCGATCTCGTCGTAGTACCGGCGCGCCGCCGCGGCGTACGTGTACGGCGAGACCGTCCAACGGCCGTGCTGCGACAGCTCCGTGAACCCGCGGGAGTCGAGCATCCACGGGGTGACGGACCGCGGCAGGGTCTTACGGTCGGCCAGGCGCCCGTGGGAGACGCACAGCGGGATGCAGTCGTTGCCGAACTCTTCGCGGGCGAGCCAAGACGGCTGATGCGTGCCCAGGTACGTCACCCGGTCGACGTCGGCGAACCACCGACGCTCGGCGTACACCGGAGCGGGACGCTTTTCCTTTGGCTTGGCATTCACCGCAGGGGCGGGGACGTCGAAGAGGACGGCTGTAGACATGGTGTTCCTCGCTTCGCTGGTTCGTCGGTGGTTGCTCTCCACCAACACCACAAATAGTACACTAAGGGAAATTTGCGAGAGTAGGGATACGCAGAAAGAAGCGGGGGCCGCCCACCAGGGCGACCCCCGCGGTGCGGGCCGGCTCAGCCCTCCGGCGTGAGGATCACCTCGGCCCGGCCGTCCGCGTAGCGCATCCGCAGCGTCCGCCCGTCCGTGTGCCGGTCCAGCCGCATCCCGTCCTCGGCGAGCGCCTCGGCCACTCGCTGCGCCACCTGCTCCCCGGGCACGGCCTGGTCCTCGTCGACGTCGCCGGCCGTGACTCGGTAGGCCGCGCCCAGGTCGACGATCTGGGCAGCGATACCGGCGCGCTGGCTCTCCGAGTACACCGGTGTGCCCGCGGCCTCCCGGGCCCACTTCCTCGACGGCAGGGCGGGCAGGCCCAGGATCTCCGTCCAGCCGTCCAGCAGCCACACGGTGGTGCCCTCGACAGGACCGCGCTTGCGGATGGCGGGCGTGCCGTCCATGCGGAACCGGTCCCCCGTCACGTGCACCGTGTGGGACGCCGGGTCGGCCGTCATGCGGGCCGCGGTGATCCGGAGCTGGTACGGGCGGGCGTTCGGGATCCCCGACAGGGCCTCCGTCACCGTGATGGTTCGGCCCACCAGGGCGCGCACCGCCTCCGGCTGCTCGTCGAGGTCCTCGGGCTGCTCAGGCATCGTCGTCTCCATCGGGAAGGGTTCGGGGGGCAGCCTGCCCGCGCCGGACCAGGCCCGGCGCGGGCATGGGGCAGATCAGGCGGCCAGGCCGTACAACGTGGCCTGACGGTTGCGGTACTTGCTCGTCACGGCCCGCCCGACGTGCTCGGCCATCGCCGTGCCGACCGGCGGCCGCGCGGCGGGCCCCTCGGCCGCCTCCAGGGCCTGGGCGCGCCGGATGATCTCCGCCATGCTCAGCCCCTTCTTGAAGTCGGCGCCGACCACGACTTCGGTCCGGGCGTACGCCGCGGCGAGCTCCGGCACGCGCCGCGCGCCGTTCACAAGGTCGCTGTTGCACCCGAGGACACAGAAAACGCAGCTCAGGCGCCGGTTTCCCCAGTCGTACGCCGGGTGGTACGGCAGGCGGGAACGCGCGATCTCGCGCCACACCTTGCGGTCGCTCCACGCGTGGATGGGTCGCCAGGTGGTGACGTGGCGCTTCCCGTTGCTCGCCCCGCGGTTGATCTCTACCTCGGCGAGCTTCGCCCGCTGGTTGCTTTCCGCGGCGCGCTGGCCGATGCACTCCAGGATCCGCACCGGGCGGCCCAGGTTCCGATGCGCGAGCTCCGCGACGAGCCGCGTGTAGAGGATCCGGATCGGGCCTCGCTTCACGTCCGGGGTGCACCAGCGCGCTGCACTCGACGGCCAGGCCGGCGGGACCTTCGCCGTGGTCGGGTCCTCGCCCCGCTCGAGGGCCTCCCGCTCCGCCTTCGCTTTGAGCTTGCCGTAGCGGATCTCGACGCGGTCGAGGAGATCGGCGCCCTGCGCCTGTACCACCTCGAACCGGCAGACCCCGGCAAGGCGCGCCTGGAGCTCGGCGAGCTCGCGGGTGCCCGCCCACTCGACCCGGCCCAGGTCCGCGTGGACGACGACGACCTTGTCCAGCATGCCCAGGGCCCGCGCGCGCTGGACGACGTACGAGAGCATCGCCTGCGAGTCCTTCCCGCCGCTGCTCGATATGACGACCCAGTCGGCGTCCCGGATCAGCTCGTCCGGCACGGTCGTCCACGGGGTGAGCGGCACCGACGCGTGCACGGTCCGCGTCTTCTTCGGCTTCGGCTTGGGCTTCGCCGGCACGGCGGCTGCGGGGGCTTCCTGGAGGGTCTGGATGTCGGGGAGGTCGAACAGGGTCGCGGTCTGCATGGCGGCGGTCCTCGAGGGCGTGGAGCGGGCGGAGAGGGGCGGCGGGGCCGGGGCGCAGCGTGGGCCGCGCCCCGGCCGGTGGGGCGGTCAGTCGCCCAGGAACCGCTTCGCGGCCTCGCCCTGGGTGAGCTCCTCGCCGTCCGGCAGGCGCCAGCGCAGGGCACCGCCCGCGGCCTCGCTGTTGACCATGCGGCCGGGGGCGTTGGACTCGCGCAGACGCGTCGGGATCGACTTCCTCGTGAAGCCGGTCGTGACCGTGATGGTGCGGCGGGCCGGAACCGTGTCGGTGCAGAAGCGGGCCGGGGTGGCAGGCGGGGCTGTCCGGGCGGGCTTCTCGATGGAGTCCAGACGCGTGTAGACCAGTCCGCCCGCGCCGAGAGCTGCGGCACGCACCTTCGGGTCCTGGTCGGCCACCTGGACGGCGTGGTCGTAACTGGTCGCCTCGACCTGCGTGATCAGGTTGCCTTCAGGGCCCTTGACTGCCCACCAGTCGACCCGTGCGGCCGGGGCCGGGGAGATGCGGGGCAGTCCGTGCAGCTCCCCGACGGGGATGGACAGCTCGGAGGTGCGCAGACGGCGCAGGCCCACGCCTCCCTCCCGGCGGGACACGGGCCCGGCGACCGGGTCCGCCTCCACAACCTTCATCGCCGCCGTACGCGTCAGCCCGCCCTCCACCCGGGCAACCTCCTGCCCGGTGCGATCCATGACGGTCCACCACTCGGTCCACTCGCCCTCGGGCTCCGGGGCCAGCTCGGGCAGCGGCTGCAGCGCAGCGAGCGCGACGCGGAGAGCCTTGCCGCCCTGCTTGGCGCTGAGGACCTGGACGGTGCCGTCCTTGTCGGGGCCGGAGTCCACGACGACGACATCCCGCTCCGTGGCGCCCTCGGGCACGTACACGGCCCCGGAGCCAGCCGGGTACTGCTTGGCGAGCTGCGCGGTGCGCACCCGGTTCGCCGCGTTCACGCCGTGATGGGTGAGTCGCCAGTCCTTCACGCCTCCCTCGACGAACGCCAGTCGGCGCGGGCGGATCCACTGGTTGCGGCGCATGATGTCGAGCGTTCGGGCCCTGGCGTCGGACGGGATGCGGTGCTGGGAGTCGGCAAGAGCGGCGAGCAGGAGACGGGCCTGGTAGTCGGTCAGGGTGACGTCCCAAGCGGCACGGGTCATGGCGGAGTTCTCCTCGGTGAAGTCTGGCGAGCTGGGGGAGGGTGCCGGGGCGCGGCGTGTACGGTCGCGCCCCGGCGAGAGAGGGACCGACCGGTCAGAGGACGTAAAAGTCGGCGGCCGGGCCGCGGACATCGGTAACGTCGTAGTAGGCGGCCGGGCCGCGGCCGACGCGCTCGGCGTCCATCGGGACGGACGGACGCTCGGCCTCCATGCGTACGGCGTGGTCGTAGACGCCCTCGATCACCGCGCGGGTGTCATGGTCAGCGACGTACCACTTGCCGCCCGGGGTGACCGCCCGGAAGTCGAGGGCGTACCGGGTCCGCAGGGTGACGGGCTCGATGTACTCGACGAGTCGGATGGTCAGGGCCCAGGTCTTGCCGTTCGCGGCGCGCACGCCGGACTCTCGCAGGACCTTGCCGCCCGCGATGTTGAAGGCGTACGCCTCGTGCTGCTCGCGGGGGACGCAGGGCGAGTAGAGGTTGTGCGCCATCACCGTGCGCGGCTGGCCGTACTGCTCGGCCAACTCCCACCATGGCTTCACTGCCAGGGCAAGGCTCACAGGGGTGTTCCTCCTTCGTGGTTTCGGCGGGTTGCTCTCCCGCCAACACAAAGAATAGTACACCTAGGGCAATCACGAGAAGTGTTCACCCAGAGAAACCCACGGAATAGCACCCCGCAATTCACCCCAGATGTCTGTTCGGGGGAGTCTCGGTGTGTCGCTCGCCGGGGGAGCTCTCAGGCTGCGGGGGCGTACCGCCGGCGGTCCGCGCTCACCTCCGGCCATACGGCGGCCGCGATGGCGGGCGAGAAGTGCTCCACCTGCTCCCGAGTGATGACGACATGCGTGGTCCCGGCGGGGAACCGTGCGGCGACGGGGACACGCTTCCTGGGCGCGCGGCGCGGCTTCGGCGGCTGAGGCCCCGGCATCGCCAAGGGCAGGCGGGCGTCGTCCTCGGGGAACAGCTCCAACTGCTCGTCGCTCGCCAGGCGCTCCGCCTCCACGCGGGCGTGGTACCGGGCCGTCGCCTCCTGGCGCTCCCGTGCAGCCTCGGCGGCCTCCCGCGCCCACCGGGCCCGCTCCGCCTCGCCCCGGGCCGCCTCGGCGACGACCAGGCGCTCGGCCTCGTCGACGACCGCGCGGCCGGTCTCCGAGTCCGGCACCATGCACAGCACCTGGGCGGTCACGGCCTGCTCGTCGGCCCGCTCGAGGTCGACATCGCCCCCGGCGGCCCACACCTCCTCGGCGACAGCCCCGTACTGCTCCCACAGCGGCCGGGAACTGTCCCGCTCCCCCACGGGCCTCCTACGCGCGCCGAGACCCTGCACCAGGGCGTGCAGGACGTCCGCGCGGAACTCTCGGGCCCGGACGCGCATCGTGGTCGCGTCCTCGTACTCCAAGTGCGCCTCAGCG
Source organism: Streptomyces sp. NPDC059455 (assembly GCF_042750115.1). Lineage (NCBI taxonomy): Bacteria > Bacillati > Actinomycetota > Actinomycetes > Kitasatosporales > Streptomycetaceae > Streptomyces > Streptomyces sp. NPDC059455. The sequence goes on along the minus strand of NZ_JBHYVB010000083.1, from coordinate 12,512 downwards.
GCGATGGACCGCTTCCACGCGCCGAACACACGGACCGCTCGGGTCGCCAGGGCCTCAACCTCGTCCAGGACCCGCTCGATGGCGACCAGGTACCGGGCGAGCTCCCGCGCACCGCCCTGCACCGTGAGGCGCCGCATTTCGAGCCAGCCGTGCCGCTCCTTGTTGCCCCATTTCTCTTCGTAGACCGACCACCGGGGGTTCACCTTGTACGGGGTCGACGCGTCCAGGCCGTGAACGTCGGCCAGGGTCCACGCCACGTCGTGGTGCTCCTTCGCCCTGCGCTTGGACTGCGCGGGGAAGACCAGGTCGACGGTGAATCGGCCCGGGGCCGACTCGTACGGGCATGGGATCTCGACGTGCGCGCTCATGCGCTTCTCTCTCCTTCGTGGTGCGGCGGTGCTCTCCGCCACTGGGGGACTGGCCCACGAGATCGGGGCCGGAGCTACGGGGGCTGGCTCAGTGCCAGCGCAGCAGACGGGCCAGCCAGCACGGTCGGCGACGCTCATGGTGCCCGCCATGCTCGTACGCGCGGATCATCGCGGCCACCGACTGTGGATCCGGCGAGTGATGCCACTGGACCGTGACCGTCACCCCTTCGCGGAGCTCCGCGTACGGACGCTCGAGGAACAGCACCGCGCCGCCGTCCTTGTACCGCCACACCATCCAGACGCGGTCCGTGTCGTACCTCCGCTCGTACACCTCCGTACAGGGAGCGGGCGGCAGCTCCAGCAGTCGGGCCACCTCATCGGTGAACGACACGAACGTCCGCGTGGGCGATTCACCGGGGAGGTGGGAGCGAAGCCAGGGGGGCAGGGGCATAACCGGCTAGAACCTTCCTGAGAGCGCCCCGCAGCGCCCGGACGCACCAGGGGGACCCGAGGAGCGCTGACGGAGCCGACAGAGCGGGTTTCCGGACTTTCTGGACCGTCCACACACGCGCGCGGGCGCGTGAGGGACTCGATGGCGCCGCCCGACTCCTTCGGCCGGGCGGCGCCGGGCAGGGTCAGACCTGGGCGAGCTCGGCGACCGCCTGGGCGTGGGCGGTGTCCACGCTGCGGCGCTGGCCCTCACGGACGATCTCGGCGACGTCCCCGCCAGGCGTGATGCGCACGCCGTGGCACTGGGCGGGCTCGACGAACCATCCGTAGTGCTCGAGGTGGAGCTGCAGCGCCTCGGTGAGGAGCGGCCACTCCTCACCGTAGGAGTTGACGCCCCGCAGGCGCACGGCCAGGTGGTTGGTGTGGAATACGAACCCGGCCTTCCCCTCCCCGGCTGCCTGGTGGAGGACGGCGGCGAGCGACTCGCGGGCGCGCTCCTCGATCACCTGGTTGGTCGCGAGCTGCTGCGCCTCGAGACGGACGTTGTACGCGCGGGTCTCGAGGGCGGCCTGGGCACGGATGCGGTCGGCGTCGGCCGCGCGCTGCTCGGCGGCGTGGACCTGCGCGCAGGGACCGTCCCCGTTCGTGGCGTACGGGGTGCCACAGCCGGGGCAGAAGTCGGCGGAGCGGTCGGCAATCCGTGCGGCCGGGATGTACCGAACGGCCTGGCGGCCGTTGGACACGTAGACGGTGCCGTCGGTGTCCAGCGTGGTGCGGGCGCGGCCGGGGGCGTCGTCGAGCATGCGGCGCAGCACGATTGCGACGCTGCCGCGCGTGATGTCGGCGTGGTCGTCGTGGTTGGGCAGGATCCACGCGCCGGAGTTCCGGAGCTGGACGACGTAGTCGGTGTGGATGAGGACGTCCCCGGGGGTGCGCAGCTCCTCGCGGGTGATCTTGCGGCCAGGCATGCCCTCGAGGACGGAGGCCCCGGCGGGGATCGGGTCGGCGGCGAGGACCTCGGCGGCCGGGCGGGGGCGACGGGGGGAGAGACCCTCGGCCGTGGCCGGGCGCAGCTTCACCGTGCCGCGCGCGGGGTCCTTGTAGACGATGCGGGCGCTCGAGCGGGCGGCGGACATCTCTCGGACGTCGTGCTTGCCTTCCATCATCGCGGTGTTGATCTCGGCCAAGGCGTCACGGGTGGGGATGATCTCGGGGGTGCCGCCGTCGACGGTGCGGACGTGCTTACGCTCGTCGGCGGGGGCGGGCGTCTCCTCGGCGGGGGTCGGCTGCACCGGGACATAGCGGCGGGAGTCGGAGCAGATGGCGTTCTCGTCGTCCTGGTGGACGAGACGGCCCGCGAACCGCCGGTTGCTGACGATCATGCGGACGCGCGCGGCGGGTATGCCCTTGTGGACCTGGCGGCCGTCGACAAACACGGCGTGCGGGGCGTCGACGACGTCTTCCGGGAGGGGCGCAGCGTCGCGGGCATACTTCTGGGCGTCGCGGCCCATGTGCTCGACACCGGCGGTGAGCAGGCGCACGGTGCGCACCTTGCGGGAGTCGGTGGCACTCCAGACGGTGGCGTCTTCCAGGCGGCCCCGGGCGCCCTTCCGGGTGGACTTGGTCCAAAGCATCGTCAAGGTGTCGCCAGCGATGGCGCGGCCCAGCTCTGTACCGGCGTAGGCGACGGGGACCGGGATAGCGAAGCGCACCAGGTGACTGGTCAGCGTCTCGCGATCGGTGGTCTCGACGGTGACGGTCAGGCCGTACGCGAGCGCCAGGGTGATGATCTCGTCCGCGTTCTTTATGCCGGTCTTGGTCTCGGTCTCAGCAGCCATCGGGTGCTCCTCGGTTTCGTGGTCCGGCCGGGGATGCTCGCCCCGACCCCGCCTTAGTGGCGTGCCGACCGTACAGCCCTCCCCACAGAACAGTCAACCGAGGTAAACACAGGAGGCAAGGTGAGTGCCTTACGATTCGCATGACCACACGGCAGTTCATGAATTTCCCGCGCCCCCATCTTGCGGTCTATTGACTTTGGTGTAGCGTTCTTCTTGGCGGTTCACCCCGCCCGCCCCGGAGGGCAACCGGGGCCCCACCACGAACGAAGGAACACGCCATGGCTGTGAGCATGGACAAGACGGAACGCCGGTTCACCATCGCCTACGCCGAGCGCGAGATCGCCGGACTCGAGATCCGCCGCATCCTGGACGGCGCGATCCAGGGCGGCGACGACTCCAATCGCCCCTGGGTACAGCTTCGGGACTCCGGCCTCGTGTGGTTTGTGGTCACCGCTGTGAGCACCGGTGACGCGCTCCTCAAGGCCCGTGCCGAACTCGGTGGTGAGCTGGCCGCCATCTGGGGAGAGGAGTTGGGCGGGAACCCGGAGGACGGCCCAGACGGCACCTACTTCCGCACCGTCATGGTCACCGTCAACCTCGACACTCCGGCGAGCCTCCGCGAACAGGCCATCGCTGAATACGCCGCCCACGCGCGCATCGCCCCCGCGAAGGCGCGCCTTACTTACGAGCACGCCCGCCGGTGGGCCGCAGCCCTCACCCCCGAGAGGCGCACCGAAACCCACCAGTTCGCCGAGAACCACGAGTTGGGCACGCTGAGGTTTTCGGAGCTCGACCGCTTCGCTCTGGCCGAAGTCATGGGCGAGCACGACGAACTCTGACCCACTCACACCGCCCGCCACCCCGGCGGCCAGTGCGCCCCGCCCCCGAGTCGGCCCACGGTCCGGTACAGGCGCAGGGCGCACCGCCTCCGCCCCGGAGAGCAACCGGGGCCCACCACGAACGAAGGACCACCACTATGCCGCGTACCCCGCGCCGCCCGGCCCGTCGCCCCCGCCTCGTCGCCATCCTCACCGCCGGTGCCGTCGTGCTCATCTTGGGCGCTCTGGGTGCCATCGGCTCGTCCTCCGTCACCCCGTCCGACATCCTGCCCCGGCCGGACCGCGACACGGCGCCCGTGGCCGAGTACAACGACGGCTGCTGACCAACCCCGCTACACACCTGCCGGGGCGCGCCGACCACGCCCCGGCAGCCAATCCCAATACCCGACAGCGCACAGTGCGTTCTCTCGGAGGTTCTTCTATGCCTGCTCGGTTCAGCGTTCGCCCATACCGCCACCCAGACCCCGTGAGTGGCGCCCCGCGCCTAATGGTGGTTGACGGCGACGATCCGAGGTTCTTCCAGGTACTTCCTGCGGGCGCACCCGATGACCTGGTGGCTCAGGTGCTGGCCGGATTCGAATCCGGGGAGCTGGACGTGACCGTGGTGTACGACCGTCCGGCAACGACGGGCGGCAGGTGGGATCGGTTACTGAAGGAGTACGTGACCGGCCGCATGGCCTCCCGGGGGCCGACGGAACGTGTCGTGCTGGCGTCCAACAACGGCCAGTTGGTGACCGTGCCGACTCCACGTCACGTGCGGACGTTTCACGGCACGGTATTGACCCGTCTCCCGCAGATCCGGCGGGGGCGGAGGGCAGGGTTCGAGGTATGGCAGGCGGGATACGTCGACGTGGCGGGCTGGACCGCACCGCGTCATGAGGAACTGCGACACCTCGTGTGGGGCAGGAGTGTCCCAACTTGGTTCGCGGACTTCGTGCGGCGGTACCGGCTCGCCGCGCTTCACCCGCAGAACGCGGAGGTTGAGCGTCGTCACGGCGGCAGACAGCACGCGTTCATCGCCGAGTCGGGGCGGGGCGCGTGGCTGCTCGAGCAGTGGGACCGCGAACACCCCGAGCATGCCCCGCGCGGCTGACCAGCCACAGCCATACACCCTGCCGGGGCGCGCCGGCCGTGATCCGGCCCCCACCACCTGCGAAGCACAGAGACGAGAGGACCGGCCCCATGGCACGAAAGATAAGCGCGACCGAGCGAGCAGCCCGCGATGTGGTCAACAAGTACGTCCGTGACGGGCTGATGGAGCGATCACAGGCCAATGCCGCCATCCGCGACGGACTCCACATCGCGGAAACCACCGTGCGCCAGCACTACCGCGAAGGGTGGGGCTCCGCGCTCTACTACGGTGGCAAGGCCGCCAAGGCCCGCGAGGAGTTCGACGCCGCCAAGGGGCTAGTCGCCCGCCGGATGAGCGGTGCGCGCCTGCTGGCCACCGAGATATACGCGGCCGTGTTCGCCGTCGTGGAGGCCGAGGAAGGACCCCACGAGGGGACACTCACCCCCGCCCAGGCGGAAGCGACCATGGCGACCGTGCGCGACACCGCCCGCGAGGTCCGCGAGGAGGCATCCACACGACGCACGCGCACCTCCGCCGCCTGACTGCTCCCCGTCCGGCGGGGGGGGCGGGGCGCGCCCCCCCCCCCCCCCCCCCAACCCACACACCGGATGAGCCCCGGGCACCACCCCCCCAGCCCCCGGGCGCGCGGGGGGCC